>CAIZHL010000417.1 GCA_903932755.1 uncultured beta proteobacterium | reverse complement strand
TTTCTTCTGCGCGTAGTCGAGGTAGAAGCGCAGGCGCCGGGTACGCGAGAGATGCAGCTTGGCGAGCTTGTCGAGGCAGGCGAGGTCCTTGACGATGCGGTACTCGAGAAAGGGCGGCCACCAGAAGCCGCCGCTCGGGCAGTCGATCAGGTGCAGGGTGTCGGTCTTGTCCACCAGCAGGTTGCGCCACTTGAAGTCGCCATGCACGAAATGGCGACCGTGCATGCGGCGCGCGATGTCGGCCAGCTGGCGCGAGACGCCGTCCAGCCAGCGCCGACTTTTCAGGCGCGGGTCGTCGTTGCGCGCGAGCGCGCCCAGGTCGGTGGTGTCGGGTATCTCGGCGGTGATGAGTGCGCCGCGCTGGAAGCGGCCGCCCTGGCTTTGCAGGCCGTAGCCGACAAGGTACGCGGTGGGGATGCCCCAGGCGGCAAAGTGAGCGAGGTTTTCCCACTCCAGCTGCACGCGCGGCGTGGCGAACCAGCGTCGCAGCGGCTTTTTGCCGAGGCCGGCATAGCGTTTGACGTAGTAGCCGCGGCCGTTGATCTCGACGCGCAGCGTGCGCGTCATCGAGTCCGCCGCGACGATCTCGCCGTCGAGGGCGAACACGCTGTCGAGGTCGGCGAAGCGTGCCGCCGCCGCTGCGTCGACGTCGGGCATCAGGCGCCAGTCGGTGGCCTGGTTCATGCACCGGCTCCCGGCGCGTATTTGCGCTGGTAGCGCGCCATGAGGCGGACCGACTCGTTTTGCAGATGCCCGAGCAGCGCGCGTTCGTCGCGCAGGATGTCGCGCAGCGGGGCGGCGAAATAGGTCTTGAGGAAGCGCAGGAAGTCGCGCCGCGTCAGCCCGATGTCGAGGGCGGAAAAGTACAGCGCCGCGAGATCCTTGTCGCGCCAGCGGCGGGGCGTTTTCTCCCGTATTTGGGCGCGATGCAGGTCGATCAGCGACAGGCGCGGCGCATTTGTGTCGACGGGCAGGTGCAGCAGGAAGTGGCAGATGTAGAAGTCGCGATGATTGACGCCGCCTTCGTGCATGCGCCGCGCCATTGCCGCGACACGACGGATCAGCGTGCGCTTGAAACCCGGCGCCGGCGGTACGGCGCGCCAGTCGCGGCAGTAATCCTCGAGGCTGACGGTGGGTGCGAGTTCTTCGGTAATGATGAAGGAGTGCTGCCGTGCCGGATTGCTGCCGCGCTCGGCGAAGGCGACGGCGCGCATCGTATCGACGCCGAGGGCATGGAGCCGTTCCAGCGCGCGCCATTCGTTGCCGGCGCCGAGCACCGGCAGGCGGCCGGACAGCAGGTTCTTGAGAATCTCAAGCCAGCCGATGCCGTGATGGATTTTTGCGTAATAGCCGTGTCCGGCGATTTCGGTGCGCAGGGTACGGCGCCCTTCGAGCGCGCGCAGCACCTCGCCTTGCAGGGCTTCGGCGGCGGCGAAGGGATCCTGCCCGGCCCAGAGCGTGCGCAGGGGTTCTTCGAGGCGGATCATGGCTACTTGTGCTGGCCGAGCGACTTGATTAGCTGTTGCGCTGTGGTCTTGTGGCCGGCGGGTGTCATGTGATCGTCGAGGCGATAGTATTCTCCGGCGTCAACAACGACGTTGATGAACTCGACATTCGGCAGCCGTTTGTCCTTGCCGACGGGAAAGGACTGAAACCGTTGTCCGGGACCATTGTTGTAGAAAATCAGGATTCGCTTGTCCCTGAGGCCGGGATGTTTTTCAAGAACAGCCATGAGGGCCTGGTAGTGGGATGAAAAGTCATCGGCTGCCTGGCCCGCCAAAGTCGGTCGGGCTGGTTGGGCCATCGCGGCCTTGACCCGTTTGAACGGGAAGGAAAAGGCAAATCCGTAGGTCTTCCGGATCATGCGCAGCACGCCCATGACGCTCTGCTTTCCGGTGAGAATTTTCTTGAATTTCTTCCGGTTTTCCTCGACCCCGGAAATCTTGCCATGCCTGTTTTCGTCGAGGTCGTTACCACAGTACTGGATGATGACCGTATCGACCTTTTCCAGCAGCCCAGATTTTTCCAGGCGCAGAACTTCGCGCACGGTGCCGTAACTCGATACCGCCAGGTTATACACGGGGCGGCGGGTCAGCTTTTGCAGCAATGCGGCAAAGGTTTCTTCGTCCTGCACGCCCCAGCCCATGGCATGGGAGTCGCCGATCACGGCGATGCCCTTGCCTGCCGGTTTTTCCCCGGTGAAACGACCCTCGGCGGAAAAGTTCAAAGTGGTCTTGAATTCGGCGTTGTTGAACTGGCAGGGGCCGATCTTCGGCTTGTAGATGAGTTCGTCATCGAAATCGACGCAATTGGCCTGGCTTTGCCAGACGCTGCGGGTGGCGCGCATGTACAGGTTGTTCTGGACCGAGGAAATCCACGGCACATCGGGCGTAATTTCCTTTTGCAACAACACCAGGCTGGTCGCCAGCACCATGGCCGCCAGCATCGCATACAGGGCCAGCACGATCAGTGCGAAGCCCAGCATCTGCACCAGGCGCTTGCGGTTAGTCGAGTTCAAAAGCGGTTTCATAATTCAGTTTTAGTGCCGGATCCTGGTCTTCTTTTTTCAGGAAGCAATTGCCCACGGCAAGGGCTTCTATCTCTGTTCCCATGAAGCAGCGGAATGCATCTTCGGGGGTACAGACGATGGGCTCGCCGCGCACGTTGAAGCTGGTGTTCACGATCACCGGGCAACCGGTCTGCTGCTTGAAGGCGGCGATCAGGGCGTGATAGCGCGGATTGGTTTCCGCATGCACCGTCTGGATGCGTGCCGAATAGTCCACGTGGGTTACGGCCGGGATGTCCGAGCGCGGCACTTTGAGTTTCTCGATGCCGAAAAGCTTCTGCTCGGCTTCGGTCATCGGCCGCCGGCGCTTTTCCACCACGTCGGCGACCAGCAGCATGTAGGGGCTGTCGCCATCAAGTTCGAACCAGTCGGCCACGTCTTCGCGCAGCACGGCAGGGGCGAAGGGGCGGAAGGACTCGCGGTACTTGACCTTTAGATTGAGCACCGACTGCATGGCCGGCGAGCGGGCATCGCCGAGGATGGAGCGTCCGCCCAGGGCGCGCGGCCCGAATTCCATGCGTCCCTGGAACCAGCCCAAGGCCTTTTCTTCCGCCAGCGCCGTTGCGCCGGCCTGGTAGAGTTCCGCCTCGCCGAGGACCTGGAATTTTGCGCCGGCCGTCGTCAGGCGCCGTTCAATGTCCGCCTGCGCGTATTCGGGGCCGAGGTAGGAGCCGCGCATCTTGTCGCTGCCGGTGGCGGAGCGGGACTGGCCGAGGTGGATGTGATGCACGGCCAAGGCCGCGCCCAGCGCGCCGCCGGCATCTCCCGCGGCGGGCTGTATCCAGATGTCGTCGAACTGGCCGTCGCGCAGCAGCTTGCCGTTGGCCACGCAGTTCAGCGCCACGCCGCCGGCGAGGCACAGATTGCGCATGCCGGTTTCGGCGCGGATCGACCGCGCCAGTTGCAGAACGATTTTTTCCGTTGCGGCCTGGATCGAGGCGGCGAGGTCCATGTGATGCTGCGTCAGCGGCTCGCTTGCAGATCTGGGCGGGCCGCCGAAAAGTTCGTGGAACTTCGGGCCGGTCATGGTCAGGCCCGTGCAGTAATTGAAGTAGGACTGATCGAGCCGGAAGGAGCCGTCCGCCTTCAGGTCGACCAGGTGATCGAAAATCGTCTCTACATATTTGGGTTCGCCATAGGGCGCGAGACCCATCAGCTTGTATTCGCCCGAATTCACCTTGAAGCCGGTGTAATAGGTAAACGCCGAATACAGCAGGCCCAGCGAATGCGGGAAGTGGATTTCCTTGAGGACTTCCAGCGTGCTGCCGCGCCCGATGGCCAGCGAGGTGGTGGCCCATTCGCCGACGCCATCCATGGTCAGCACGGCGGCCTCCTTGAAGGGCGAGGGGAAGAAGGCGCTGGCGGCATGGCTCAGGTGATGCTCGGAGAAGCGCAGCCGGCTGTCCCAGTCCTGGTCCGGGGCATAGCGCTGCAATTCCTTTACCAGCAGGTCCTTGAGGAAGAGCTTTTCGCGCAGCCAGACCGGAATCGCCATGCGGAAGGATTCGAAGCCGCGCGGCGCGAAGCTCACATAGGTTTCCAGCAGTCGCTCGAACTTGAGGAAGGGCTTGTCGTAGAAGGCCACATGAGCGACATCCTGC
>CAIZHL010000416.1 GCA_903932755.1 uncultured beta proteobacterium | reverse complement strand
CGAATCTGGCGCTTTCGCGCATCCGCCTGCGTGTGCGCGAACTGCCGGCCTACTTCAAGGCCGCCGCGGCGCGCGACCCCGATGCCGTGCTGCTGCACGACAACAAGCAGGGCAACATCGAACGCGCTGTGCATAACGAATTCGGCGACACGGCGGCGGGCTTCGCCGCCGCCGACCTGGTGCGCGAAGAGAATTTCGAATGCGCCGAAGTCCATCACGCGATGATGGAGCCCAATGCGGCGATGGCCACCTATGAGCCCGAGCGCGGCCACCTGACCCTGTGGTCGGTGACGCAGGTGCCGTATTACGTGCATCTGACGGTGGCGCAATGCCTGAAGATGGAAGCGGCGCACATCCGCGTCATCAAGCCTTTCATCGGCGGCGGTTTCGGCCATCGCACCGAGTCGCTGAACTTCGAAGTCATCTGCGCCATGCTGGCCCGCGCCGCACGCGGCACGGTGCGCCTCCTGCAAAGCCGCGAGGAGAGCTTTCTCGCCCATCGCGGCCGGCCGGAAAGCCAGATCCGCATGAAGCTGGGCATGACCCGTGAGGGTCGCCTGACCGCCTGCGAGGCCGAAGTGGTGCAGCGCGGCGGCGCCTACGGCGGTTACGGCCTGGTCACCATCCTCTACTCGGGCGCGCTGCTCAACGGGCTTTACGACATCCCGGCCGTGAAGTACGACGGCTACCGCGTCTATTCCAACACGCCGGCCTGCGGCGCCATGCGCGGTCACGGCACGGTGAATATCCGCTTTGCCTTCGAGTCGCTGCTCGACACCATGGCCGCCGAACTCGGACTCGATCCGATCGAGGTGCGGCGGCGCAACCTGCTGCAGGCGCCGACCGACACCATCAACGGCCTCAAGGTCATGTCCTACGGCCTGCCCGAGTGCCTCGACTGGATCGAGGCGGCCAGCGGCTGGCAGGCGCGCAAGGGCAAGCTCGGCCGCGTCGGCAATGTCGGCCGGGGTCTCGGCGTGGCCTGTTCGCACTTCGTCAGCGGTTCGGCCAAACCCGTGCACTGGTCCGGCGAGCCGCATGCGGTGATCATCCTCAAGCTCGATTTCGACGCCAGCGTGACCATCCTCACCGGCGCCTCCGACATCGGCCAGGGCTCGTCGACCATCATCACCCAGGTCGTCGCCGAAGTGCTCGGCATCGACTACAGCCGCATCCGCATCATCGCCAACGATTCCGCGATCACGCCGAAAGACAACGGCTCCTATTCATCGCGCGTCACCTTCATGGTCGGCAACGCGGCGGCCGCCGCGGCGGAAAACCTCAAGCGCATCCTCGTCGCGGCGGCCGCCAAGCGCCTCGGCGTGACCGAGGCCGAAGTCGACTGGCTGGGCGAGGCGGCTTCCTCATTGAGTAATCCGGACAAACAGGTTTCCTTCGCCGACGTGGCCGAGGAGGCGCTGGTTGCGACCGGCACGCTGACCATCAAGGGCACCTTCACCTGCCCGCCCGAATTCCAGGGCGGCAAGCAGCGCGGCGGCGCGGTCGGTTCGACCATGGGCTTTTCCTACGCGGCGCAGGCGGTCGAGGTCAGCGTCGATCTCGACCTGGGCAAAGTCACCGTGGAGAAAGTCTGGGCCGCCATCGACTGCGGTTTCGCCATCAACCCGATGTCGGTCGAGGGCCAGGTCCAGGGCGCGATCTGGATGGGCATGGGCCAGGCCATCAGCGAGGAAACGGTCTACGAGAACGGCCACCACATGGCGGCCAACATGCTCGACTATCGCGTGCCGACCATCGTCGAATCGCCCGACATCGAGGTACATATCGTCGAGAGCATCGATCCCAACGGACCGTTCGGCGCCAAGGAGGCCAGCGAAGGTCCGCTTGCGGGATTCATGTCGGCGCTCGCCGCCGCTGTCGAGGACGCCACCGGAAAACGCTTCCGGGCACTGCCGATCACGCCGGTCCGCGTCTTCGATGCGCTCAACCAGAAGCCGCGCGCCGCCAAGGCGCAGGCTGAAGCTGCCAAAATCGCCGCCAAAGGAGTTGCGTGATGGCTGCCCTCGCCGATTTCCGCCTGCTGCGTCCGGCAACTGCGGTCGACGCCGTGCGTTTGCGCGGCGAGCATCCGGCCAGCCGCTTCATCGCCGGCGGCACCGACCTGCTGCCCAACATGCGCCGCGGCCTGACGACCGCCGAGGCCCTCATCGACCTCGGCGGCATCGCCGAACTTTCCGAACTGCGTGCGGTGGATGGCTGGCTGCACGTCGGCGCCGGCGTCACGCTGGCCGCGCTGGCCGTCGATCCGGTGGCGCGGGCGCGCCTGCCGGCGCTGGCCCAGGCCGCGGCGAGCGTCGCCGGCCCGACCCATCGCAGCGCCGCCACGCTGGGCGGCAACCTCTGCCTCGATACGCGCTGCATGTATTACAACCAGAGTGAGCCCTGGCGCCATGCGATCGACAACTGCATGAAGATCGCCGGCGACGTCTGCCGCGTCGCGACCAAGTCGGACCGCTGCTGGGCTGCCTTCAGCGGCGACGTGGCGCCGGCCCTGCTGGCGCTCGATGCCGAGGTGCTGGTACTCGGGCGAGAGGGGCAGCGCCGTGTCGCCATCGCCGACTTTTACCGCGACGACGGCATGGCCTGGCTTTCCCTGGCCGCCGACGAACTGCTGGTCTCGGTGCGCGTACCGCTCGTCGAAGGCTGGGTCAGTGCCTACGAGAAAATCCAGGTGCGCGGCGCCATCGACTTTCCGCTCACCGGTGTCGCCGTCGCCCTGCGCCGCGCGGGCGATGCAATCGCCGATGTGCGTGTCGCCTGCACCGGCGTTTCCTCGCGCCCGGAACTGATCGGCGGCCTCGATGCCCTGTCCGGCAAGCCCTTCGACGCCGCCGCGCTGGCGCTGGTCGAGAAGCAGATCAAGCGCGGCACGCAGCCGATGGAAACCACCGTGATCAACGTGTCCTACCGTCGCCGCGTCACCCCGGTGCTGGCGAAACGGGTGCTGCGGCGGCTTTGGAATGTTGGGGCATGACTCTCGCGAGGGCTGTGTAACAGAGAGTCTGCGCTGGCGTTACGGCGCAAGCTCCGCCCTTGATTACCTCACGGGCCCGGCCTCGGGATTTTCGCCGGCGCAAAGTTCGGCCCACTCCGTGTCGGTGAAAACGCGTGACCGGGTATGGAAGGCCTTGCCCTCGGGGCCTTCGAGCGAAAAGGTGCCGCCGGTGCCCTCGATCACGTCAATGATGAGTTGGGTGTGCTTCCAGTATTCGTATTGCGACTTGCTCATGTAGAACGGGCAGCCGCCGATTTCGCCGAGGTATTCGTCGCCGGCACCGATGGTCAATTCACCGGGAAGGTAGCAATTGGCCGCGCTGTTGTCGCAGCAGCCGCCGGACTGATGGAAGAGGACCGGACCGTGCTTTTGCTTCAAAAACTCGATCAGTTCGAGTGCGGCAGGGGTGGCGATGACTTTGTCGACCAAGATCGTCTCCAAAAAAAGCGGGGGCGACGTAGTGTCGCCCCCGCAAGCTCAATGCAGAATTGAGCGGAGCATCAGAAGAAGCCCAGTTTCTGCTCGGCGTAGCTGACCAGCAGGTTCTTGGTCTGCTGGTAGTGGTCGAGCATGACCTTGTGCGT
>CAIZHL010000415.1 GCA_903932755.1 uncultured beta proteobacterium | reverse complement strand
CTCAAGGACATCAAACTCGAACTCGAAATGGGCTTCGATCCCTTCATGGCCTGCGCCGAAGCCGAGCGCTGCCTCAATTGCGACATCGAGACGGTGTTCACGGTCAAAACCTGCATCGAGTGCGACGCCTGCGTCGATATCTGCCCGACGGAATGCATCACCTTCACCGGCAATGGCGAGGAGGATGATCTGCGCGGCCGCCTCAAGGCGCCGGCGAAGAACCACGACCAGGCCCTGTACGTTTCCGACGTGCTGAAGACCGGGAGGGTCATGGTCAAGGATGAAAACATCTGCCTGCATTGCGGCATGTGCGCAGAACGCTGCCCGACCGGCGCCTGGGACATGCAGAAGTTCTTCCTGCAATGCGCCGAAGCAGGGACGGAGGCGAAAAGGACATGAGTGCCATGAAACCCATCCAGAGCAGCAACGATTTCGTCATCAAGTTTGCCAACGTCAACGGTTCGGGTTCGGCATCGGCCAACGAACTGTTTGCCCGCGCCATCATGCGCATGGGCGTGCCGGTGGCGCCGCGCAACATCTTTCCGTCGAACATCCAGGGCATGCCGACCTGGTACGAGATGCGCGTTTCGGCGGCTGGCTGGCTCGGCCGTCGCGGCGGCTGCGATCTCATGGTGGCGATGAATCCGCAAACCTGGGATCGCGACATTGCCGAGATCGAGCCCGGCGGTTACCTGTTCTACGATTCGACCAAAGCGCAACCGCGCTCGCGCTTTCGCGAAGACATCACCGTGCTGGGCATTCCCCTCACCGAGATCTGCAACCGCGAGTACAGCGATGCGCGGCAGCGCCAGTTGTTCAAGAACATCATGTATGTCGGTGCGCTCACCGCCCTGCTCGGCATGGATTTCGCCGTCGTCGAGAAACTGATCGCCGATCAGTACCGTGGCAAGGACAAGCTGATCGATGCCAACGTCAATGCCCTGAAGCTGGGCTACGAACACGCCAGACAGAACCTTTCCTGTCCGATCGGCTTGCGCGTCGAACGTGCCGACGGCGTCGGCAAGCAGATTTTCATCAACGGCAACGACGCCTGCGGCCTCGGCGCGGTGTATGGCGGCGCCACAGTGGCCGGCTGGTATCCGATCACTCCGTCAACCTCGGTGATCGAGGCTTTCGGCAGCTACTGCCGCAAGTACCGCACCGACCCCGACAACGGTATGGCGCGCTACGCGATCGTGCAGGCCGAGGACGAACTGGCTTCGATCGGCATGGTGATCGGCGCCGCCTGGAACGGTGCACGTGCCTTTACCGCGACGTCCGGCCCCGGCATTTCGCTGATGCAGGAATTTTTCGGCCTAGCTTATTTCGCCGAAGTGCCGGTGGTGGTGTTCAACGTCCAGCGCGGCGGTCCATCCACCGGCATGCCGACCCGCACCCAGCAATCCGACCTGATCGCCTGTGCTTACGCGTCGCATGGCGACACCAAGCACGTGCTGCTGTTTCCCGAAGACCCCTACGAATGCTTCACGCTCGGCGCTCAGGCCTTCGACCTCGCGGACCGGCTGCAGACACCGGTCTTCGTTCTGCTCGATCTTGACATCGGCATGAATGATCGCCTGTGTCAGCCTTTCGACTGGGATGACAGCCGGCGCTACGATCGCGGCAAGGTGATGACGGCGGAGATGCTGGAGGCTGGAAAGAACTTCGGCCGCTACCTCGACGTCGACGGCGATGGCATTCCCTGGCGCACGATTCCCGGCACCCACCCGACCAAGGGCGCCTTCTTCAGTCGCGGCACCACGCGCAATGCCTACGCCAAGTACAGCGAAGCCGGGACGGACTATGTGTACAACATGGAACGGCTGCGGCGCAAGTTCGAATCGGCCAAGGCCATGGTGCCGGCGCCGGTGCTGAAGCCCGCATCGCAGTCCACCCGTTTCGGCGCGATCTATTACGGCTCGACCAGTCCGGCCATGGCCGAGGCCTCCGCCCTGCTCGAAGCGCAGGGCGTACACGTCGATACCCTGCGCGTGCGCGGCTTCCCGTTTGCCGACGAGGTCATCGACTTCATCGACGACCATGACTTTGTCTTTGTCGTCGAGCAGAACGAAAGCGGCCAGCTGCGCATGCTGCTGATGAACGAAGGCGAGGTCGATCCGAAACGCCTGATCCGCGTTCTGCACTACGACGGCACGCCGATCACGGCCCGTTTCATTTCCGGCCGGATCGCCGACGCGCTGTCCGGGCACAAGGTGACTCCCCTTCGCAAACAGGTGGCCTCATGACCTATCTCGCCAAACCCAAACTGCTGCGCACCGATGCGCCAAGGAACACGCTGGGCTACACCCGGCGCGACTACGAAGGCGCCATTTCGACGCTGTGCGCCGGTTGCGGCCACGATTCGATCAGCGCCGCCGTCGTGCAGGCCTGCTTCGATCTCGACATCGAGCCGCACCGCGTGGCCAAGCTCTCCGGCATCGGCTGTTCGTCGAAGACGCCGGATTACTTCCTCGGCGCTTCGCACGGCTTCAACACCACGCACGGCCGCATGCCCTCGGTGCTGACCGGCGCCGCGCTGGCCAACCGCGACCTGACTTACATGGGTGTTTCGGGCGACGGCGATTCGGCCTCGATAGGGATCTCCCAGTTCGCCCACGCCATGCGCCGCGGTGTGAACATGACTTACATCTGCGAGAACAACGGGGTCTACGGCCTGACCAAGGGCCAGTTCTCGGCCACCGCCGACAAGGGTTCGAAGAGCAAGCGCGGGGTGGTCAACAACGACACGCCGATCGATCTCGTTGCCCTCGCGCTGCAATTGGGCGCCAGCTATGTCGCGCGCAGTTTTTCCGGCGACAAGGAACAGCTGATCCCCCTGATCAAGGGCGCCCTGCGCCATCGCGGGCCTGCCTTCATCGACGTCATCAGCCCCTGCGTCACCTTCAACAATCACGCCGGATCGACCAAGAGCTACGACTACGTGCGCGAGCACAACGACGCCGTCAATCGCCTTGACTTCATCCTGCCGCGCGACCAGATCAACGCCACCTACGCCCCCGGCGAGCTGCGGCGCATCGTCCAGCATGACGGGTCGGTGCTGCATCTGCGCAAACTCGACAACGACTACGATCCGTCGGATCGCGTCGGTGCCATGAACTATCTGCAGGAGCGGCATGTTCTGGGCGAGATTGTCACCGGCCTGCTTTACGTGGACAGCAGCGCCGAGGATTTGCATCGCCACCTGAACACCGTGGAAAAGCCGCTGAACCAGCTCGGTGACGCCTATCTGTGTCCGGGCAGCAAGGCTCTCGATGCGCTGAACGCTTCGCTGAGGTAGAGCTTTGACAGTCCGGCGGAAGCCGGAATCCAGCACGACAGCTCTGGATTCCGGGTCAAGCCCGGAATAACGCGACGCGGCGCAGGAAGCTTCTCTTCGTGCTATTCCTTCGGCGGCCTCGGCCGCTTGCCGATAATCACATCGACGCCGACGACGCGACCTTCGCGCTTGAGTTCGAAGCGGGAGGTTTTTCCCGGCTCCAGTGCGGCGATCAGTTCCAGCATCACCTGGGCATCCTTCACCGGCTTGCCGGCCACCTGGGTCAGCACGTCGCCGGGCTTGATGCCGGCCTTGTCGGCCGGACTGCCGCGCATCACGCCGGCGATCAGCGCGCCCTGCGTACTGTCCAGCTTGAAGGACTCGGCAAGTTCCGCGGTGATTTCCTGCACCTCAATGCCGACCCAGCCGCGCGTTACGCCGCCGCTCTTGACGATTTGCTCCATCACGTTTTTTGCCAGCGAGACGGGAATCGCGAAACCGATGCCCATCGAGCCGCCGCTTTGCGAATAGATCGCCGTGTTGATGCCGACCAGGTGACCGTTGGCATCGACCAGGGCGCCGCCCGAATTGCCGGGGTTGATTGCGGCGTCGGTCTGGATGAAGTTCTCGAAGGTGTTGATGCCCAGATGCGAACGGCCCAAGGCCGAAACAATGCCGGACGTGACGGTCTGGCCGACGCCGAAGGGGTTGCCGATGGCCAGCACGATGTCGCCGACACGCAGGCTGTCGCTGCTGCCGAATGCGATGACCGGCAGTTTGTGGTCGGCCGGGATGCGCAACACCGCGAGATCGGATTCAGGGTCCGAGCCGACCACACGTGCCTTGTACTTGCGGCCGTCGTTGTGCGCGACCTCGATTTCATCGGCGCCGTCGATGACATGGAAGTTGGTCAGGATGTAGCCCTCGGGCGAGACCACCACGCCGCTGCCCAGGCCGGAACGACGCTGCGATTCCTCGCCGAAGCGGTCGCCGAAGAAATGGCGGAAGATCGGGTCGTTGATGAAGGGGTGGCGCGTGCCCTTGATCTCCTGGCTGGTAAAGATGTGTACCACGGCCGGAACCGCCTTTTTGGCCGCATCGGCATGGGAACCGGGACGCAACGCCTCGCTGCCAGGCGGGGCTTCGAACACCGTGGCCACTTCCGTAACGCCGCCGGTGGCGGGCATGTGCGCCAGCCACTCAGGCTTGAGGGT
>CAIZHL010000414.1 GCA_903932755.1 uncultured beta proteobacterium | reverse complement strand
CGCGGGCTCTGACCAGAAGGGAAGAAACATGATCGCCAATTACGGTTACAAGGACGGTTCGGGTGAGTACTACATAAGCATCGACACCGACAAGTGCATCGGCTGCGCCGCGGGGCGCGCCTGCCTGACGGCCTGCCCGAAGCAGATGTTCGAGACCATCACCGACGACTACGACGACGAAGTGACATGGGTGAAAAAGCCGAATTGCCGAACCCTGGCCTACGACTGCGCCGACTGCAAGCCGTCCGGCGGTTACGCCAGCCTGCCCTGCATCGCCGCCTGCACGCCGGGCGCGATCAAGCACTCGTGGTAAGCGGAGTGATTCCCATGGCGGAAACACGGCGTGTCATCCCGATCGTACAGGCCAAGGCGGTCAGTCCCGAGGACGCATTGCTCAAGGACGGCTGGGTACGCCAGACCACCATCGGCGAGCCGCGCCTGTCAGAGATCGTGCAGAACTACAAGGCGATGGGCTTCGAGGTCCATGTCGAGGAGTTCAAGGCCGAAGGCGAAGGCTGCAATACCTGCTTCGATGCGGGCCAGGAAATGGGTTTCAGTTATGGCACGGTCTATGTGCGCAAGCGTGCCGCAACGACCGACGAAGACGAACTGTTTGCGAATTGAGGCACGCCCCGGCGTTGCCGAACATAATCAAGGAGGAATGAAATGCCTGATCAGAAACGAGTCATGCGCGTGTTGCGCCAGAGCGACCTGGATGCCATCGTCGCCATCGATGCCTTCGCCACCGGCGAGCCGCGCCAGGAATACTACGAGCGCAAGATCGCCGGAATACTCAATCGCGCGGCGAACATCAATACCTCCATCGTCTGCGAGATCGACGGCAAGGTGGCCGGCTTCATCATGGGCTACGTGTTCTTCGGCGAGTTCGGCATTGCCGACAGCACGGCGACCATCGACACCCTGGGCGTGCATCCCGACTACCGCAATTTCGGCGTCGCCGCCGAAATGCTCGACCAGTTCATGATGAACATGAAGGGCGCGGGGGTGAAGAAGGTCTACACCCTGGTCAACTGGAGCGACTTCGCGCTGGAGAAGTTTTTCTCGCGCAACAAGTTCGTGCCGTCCAAGCGCATCAACCTCGAGTACGAGCTGCCGTAAGCGGCGCAGGCGCGGCGCACGCCCATGTGGATCGATACCCACTGTCACACGAAGTACTCGTACGACAACTGGCTCGAACCGCTGGACCTGATACGCCGCGCCAAGGCGCTGGGCCTCGACGGAGCGGTGATTACCGAGCACTACTCCTACGAGGCTTCGGCGCCGGTGGAGCAGGTCGGCCGCGACGAGGGCTTCCTGATCCTGCGCGGGGTCGAGATCGCGACGGACAAGGGACATTTGCTGGCCTACGGGGTGACGGATGACGGCTGGAACATCTGGGGACGCGACAGCTATCTGCCGCTGGAAGAAGTGATCGAAAGGGTTAACAAACTCGGCGGCATTTGCGCCCCGGCCCATCCCTTCCGCAACGTGGGTCTGGCCAGCCTGATGGAAGGTTTGCTGGAACTGAAGGACATCGCTGCCGTGGAATCGCACAACGGCGTCAATGCCGAAAGCGACAACGAACTGGCGATCAGCACGGCGAGCCATCTGGGCCTGCCGACGCTGGGCGGCAGCGATTGCCACAAGACGGTGGCCGTCGGGCGCTGCGCGACGAAGTTTTCGCAGCCGGTGCACGACATGGCGAGCTTCATCGCCGCGGTGAAGGCCGGTGCCTGCCGCGGCGCGTATTACCCGCCCTACACGGGCGGCGCAAAAGAACCGGCTTCAGCCGGATAAAGAGCCCGGGGGATTCCGGGCCGGTCAGCGCAAAAGCGTCGAGGAGGAAGGCATGGAGGCGGTACAGACGTCCGAAGTCAGATGGTACAAGAGCCGGCAGTCGTCCGCTGCGGCCGATGCTGCGCTGG
>CAIZHL010000413.1 GCA_903932755.1 uncultured beta proteobacterium | reverse complement strand
TTTCGGAGCGCGCCTGATGGGCATGCTGAAGGACATGAGCCCCCGCGAAAAATTCGGCCTGGCGCTGATCGCCGTCGCGCTGATCGCGCTGCCCTTCGTCCTGGCCTCGGCCGGTACGGCCTGGGTGCGCATCATGAACTTCGCGGTGCTCTTCGTGCTGCTGTCGCTGGGCCTCAACATCGTGGTCGGCTTCGCCGGCCTGCTCGACCTCGGCTACGTCGCCTTCTATGCGGTCGGAGCCTATGTCTACGCACTGCTGGCCTCGCCGCATTTCGGACTGCACCTGCCGTTCTGGGTGATCCTGCCGATCGGAGCCGCCGTCGCCTGCATTGCCGGTGTCATACTCGGCGCGCCGACCCTGCGCCTGCGCGGCGATTACCTGGCGATCGTGACGCTAGGCTTCGGCGAAATCGTGCGCATTTTCATGAACAACCTGTCCAATCCGATCAACATCACCAATGGCCCGAAAGGTATCAACCGCATCGATTCCTTCCAGATCGGACCGGTAAATTTCGCGGGCAGCGACACGCTGGCCGGCCTGGTCTTCAGCGGGCCGATCAAGTACTACTATTTCCTGATGCTGGTGCTGCTGGCGGTGATCATCATCAACCGCCGCCTGCAGGATTCGCGCATCGGCCGCGCCTGGGTCGCTATCCGCGAGGACGAGATCGCGGCCAAGGCCAGCGGCATCAACACGCGCAACATCAAACTGCTGGCCTTCGCCATGGGCGCCTCCTTCGGCGGCATCGCCGGCGGCATGTTCGCCGCGATGCAGACCTTCGTCAGCCCGGAAAGCTTCGTCCTCAACGAGTCGATCATGATCCTGGCCATGGTCGTGCTGGGCGGCATGGGCAACATCTGGGGCGTGATCGCCGGCGCCGTGCTGCTCTCCTTCGTCCCCGAACTCCTGCGCTATACGGTGGAACCGGCGCAGATGGCCCTGTTCGGCAGGATGCTGGTCGACCCCGAAGTGCTGCGCATGCTGGTCTTCGGCCTGGCACTGGTGCTGACCATGCGCTTCCGCCCCGCCGGCCTCTGGCCGGAAACGCGGCATCGCCGTGAGTTGAGCGAGGGACGGGCGTGAAGTCAAAATCCCCAGGGTTCCCCGATGCCTGACATCCTGCTTGAGGCCCGTGCCATCGACAAGCGATTCGGCGGCGTACAGGCGCTGAAGGATGTCTCGCTGACCATCAGGAGCGGCGAGATCTACGGCCTGATCGGGCCCAATGGCGCCGGCAAGACCACGCTGTTCAACGTGTTCACCGGACTCTATCCGCGCGATGGCGGCGAAGTGCTGTTTTCCGGCTCGCCCTTGCGCCTGGAAAGTCCCCACGAGGTCGCCGCCGCAGGAATCGCGCGGACCTTCCAGAACATCCGGCTCTTCGGCAACATGACCGCGCGCGAGAACGTGATGGTCGGCCGCCATGTGCGCACCCGCGCCGGCGTCTTCGGCGCCATGCTGCGCACCCGCGCCGAACGCACCGAGGAAGCGGCGATCCGCCGCCGCGCCGACGAGTTGCTGCATTACGTCGGCATCGCCGACCGCACCGACGATCTGGCGCGGCATCTATCCTACGGCGACCAGCGGCGGCTCGAAATCGCCCGCGCACTGGCCACCGAACCGAAGCTGCTGGCGCTCGACGAACCGGCCGCCGGCATGAACGCCACCGAGACGGCCGGCTTGCGCGACCTGATCGAGGGCCTGCGCCGCGACGGACTCACCGTGCTGCTGATCGAACACGACGTCAAGCTGGTGCTCGGCCTGTGCGACCGCGTCGCCGTGCTCGACTATGGCCAGAAGATTGCCGAGGACGTGCCCGAGGCGGTGCGCGCCAACCCGAAAGTCATCGAGGCCTATCTTGGCACCTCCCACTGACATGCCTTTGTCGAGCGCAGCGGCCTCTTCGATATTGGCCGTAATGAACCTGCAGGTTCGCTACGGCGGCATTGCCGCCGTCAAGGGTATCTCCTTCGCCGTGGAGCAAAACGAGATCGTCTGCCTGATCGGCGCCAATGGCGCGGGCAAAACTTCGACGCTTAAGGCGCTTGCGCGCATGATCCCCTCCAGCGGCGAGATCCACTATGGCAGGGAGCGCATCGATGCGCTCCCCAGCCACGACCTGATCGGCAAGGGACTGGCCCTGGTGCCGGAGGGCCGCGGCATTTTCGCCCGTCTGACGATCGCCGAAAACCTCGCCATGGGCGCTTACCACCGCAACGACACGTCCGCCATCGGCGACGACCTCGAGCACATCTACAGCCTCCTGCCGCGGCTCAAGGAGCGCGCCGCGCAGGTGGCCGGCACGCTCTCCGGCGGCGAACAGCAGATGCTCGCCATCGGTCGCGCGCTGATGGGCCGGCCGAAGCTGCTGCTGCTCGACGAGCCTTCGATGGGCCTGGCGCCGCTGATGGTGGAAAAGGTCTTTGAAGTGGTGCGGATGGTCGCCGCCGAGGGCATGACCATCCTTTTGGTCGAACAAAACGCCAAGCTCGCGCTGGAAGTCTGTTCGCGCGGTTATGTCATGGAAAGCGGCCTGATCACCCTGGCGGACACTTCCGCCGCACTGCTCGCCGATTCGCGCGTGCGCGCGGCCTATCTCGGCGAATGACGCCGTACCGCCAACGCCGACTAATCAGCCCGCCGCGAACGTAAAAGCGTCGGCAAAGAACTCCTCGGCCGGCAAGCCCGCCGCGGCAAATTCGGCGCGCGCGGCATCGATCATGGCCGGCGCCCCGCAGGCATACACCTGATGGGCGGAAAGATCGGCATGGTCTTCCAGCACCGCGCGATGCACCAGACCGCAACGCCCCTGCCAGGCGTCCTCTGCAGTCGCCTCGGAAAGCACCGGCACATACCGGATTTGGCTGTGCGCAGCGGCCCAGCCTGAGGGCAGATCCGGCAAGTAAAGGCCGCCGCGATTGCGCGCACCCCAGTAGATTTCCAGCGGGCGCCTGATGTTGTTGTGCATGGCATGCTCGACGATGGCCTTGATCGGCGCGAAGCCCGTACCGCCGGCAAGCAGGATCACCGGCTTGGTCGATTCCTCGCGCAGGAAGAAGCTGCCGTACGGTCCCTGGAAGCGCAGGATGTCCTTTTCCTTCATGGCGCCGAACACATGGCCGGTGAACTCGCCGCCGCCGATCAGGCGGATGTGCAGTTGCAGGAAGCCATCGTCATGCGGCGCATTGGCGATGGAAAAGGCGCGGCGTTTGCCGTCTTTCAGGAGAAACTCGATGTACTGGCCGGCAAGAAACTGCAGTCGCTCGTTGGCCGGCAGCTTGAGGCTCAGGATGATCACGTCGTCCGCCACGCGTTCAATCTTCTGCACCCTGCAAGGCATGATCTTGACCGGAATGTCCTTGGCCGTGCCGACCTCGCGGCATTCGAGCACCAGGTCGGTGATCGGTTTGGCGCAACAAAACAACGCCAGGCCGCCGGCGCGATCCGACGTCGGCAAGGCCTGGTCCTGCGCCGCACCATGATCCACCAGGCCGTCGAGCACCTTGCCCTTGCAGGCGCCGCAGGCGCCGTTGCGGCAGCCGTAGGGCAGGGTCAGTCCGGCGTCGAGCGCCGCCTGCAGGACGGAGTCGCTGCCGTCGGTGCTGAAGCTGTGCCCGCTGGGCTGGAGGGTGACGCGAAATGACGCCACTGAGGAGGCAACCGAGGGGGCGACTGAGGGAGCGACTGGGGCCATGCGATAATTGTCCGATGCGTAGATTGCTGATCATTGGCTGCGGTGACGTCATGCGCCGCGCGCTGCCACAACTCGTGCGGCGCTGGCAGGTGCTGGCCCTGGTGCGCCGGCATGACCCGCAACTGGAAGCGCTGGGCGTCACGCAAATCGAAGGCGATCTCGACCGTCCCGACAGCCTGAGACGACTGGCCGGCATCGCCGATGCCGTGATTCACAGCGCCCCGCCGCCGCCGCAGGGAAGCGGCGACCCGCGCACGCGAAACCTGATTGCCGCCTTGCAGCGCGGAAAAAGTCTACCACGGCAACTGGTGTACATCAGCACCAGCGGCGTCTATGGCGACTGCGGCGGCGCCCGGGTCAGCGAGGCGCGAACTCCTGCGGCACAGTCGGCGCGGGCGGCACGGCGGGTGGATGCCGAGCAGCGCCTGCGCCGCTTCGGCCGCCAGCGCGGACGTCCTTGCCGGATCAGCATCCTGCGCGCGCCGGGCATCTATGCCGAGGACCGGTTGCCACTCGAGCGGCTGCACAAGGGACTGCCGCTGATGCTGCCCGCGGAGGACAGCCACACCAACCACATCCATGCCGCCGACCTCGGTCGCGCCTGCATTGCGGCGCTGACTCGGGCGGGAGCCAACCGGACCTACAACATCAGCGACGACTCGTCGCTGGCGATGGGCGAGTGGTTCGACGCGCTGGCCGACGCCTTTGCCCTGCCGCGCGCACCGCGCCTGCCGCGCGAGGACGTGCGCCGCAGCGTACCGCCGATGCAGTGGTCCTTCATGGCCGAATCGCGCCGCCTCGACAACACCCGCATGAAGCGGGAGCTGCGCCTGCGTTTGCGCTACCCGGACGTCGCGACCGGCATTGCAGCTGCCCAACAACACTCGGGAACACCATGCTCTGGATAAAAGCCTTTCACATCGTCTTCGTCACCAGCTGGTTCGCCGGGCTGTTCTACCTCCCGCGCATATTCGTGAACCTCGCCATGGTGCCGGCCGACAGCCGCGCCGAACGCGAGCGCCTGCTGCTGATGGCGCGCAAGCTGTATCGCTTCATCACGCCGCTGGCCGTGCTGGCCATCGGGCTGGGCTTCTGGCTGTGGTTCGGCTACGGCTTCGGCGGCGGCTGGCTGCATGCCAAGACCGCGCTGGTGATCGGCCTGGTCGCCTATCACGTCTGGTGCGGCATGCTGCTCGCCGAGTTCGCCGACGGCAGCGCGATGAAGTCGCACGTGTGGTTCCGCTTCTTCAACGAAATTCCGGTGCTGGCGCTGATCGCCGTCTGCATCCTGGTCGTGGTCAAGCCGTTCTAGGCCCGCCCGCAACCGCCATCGCCCCGGCACCGAGCCCCACTCACGGACATCCGCCTTGAACCACTATTTCACCACCTGCCCGCGCGGCCTTGAAGCCCTGTTGGCGGAAGATCTTGCCGCTGCCGGCGGCAAGGACGTCGCGGCGGTACCGGGCGGAGCCAGTTGCAGCGGCAGCCTG
>CAIZHL010000412.1 GCA_903932755.1 uncultured beta proteobacterium | reverse complement strand
TTCCATGAACGGAACACGGCCTGGATCGCGATCTCCAACTGCTTGTAGGGATCCTCGGGAAAAGGCCGCCCGGTGTTGGTTTCGATGATTTTGGTGAACTGATCGGCCAGTTCTTCAAGGTGCTCGGCTTTGAGGTCGACGTCCTGCGAGACGCCGACTTTCTTCTTCATGGCCGCCATGGCATCGTCGAAATGTTTGTCTTCGACGCCCAGCGCGATCTTGCCGTACAACTGGATGAAGCGCCGATAGGCGTCGAAGCCGAAGCGGGCGTTGTCGGTCAGCGCGATCAAGCCCTTCAGCGTGGTCTTGTTGAGGCCCAGGTTGAGGATGGTGTCCATCATTCCCGGCATGGACATGGAAGACCCCGAACGCACCGAGATCAGCAGCGGATTGTCCGCGCCGCCAAAGGCCTTGCCGGTTTTAGCCTCGAGATCCTTCATGTTCTTCAGGATCTCCTCCCAGGCCCCCTTCGGCAGTTCGTCGTGTTCCAGGTAGCCAAGGCAAGCATCGGTGGTGATCGTGAAGCCGGGCGGAACGTTGAGCCCGATTTGCGTCATCTCGCACAGGTTGGCACCCTTGCCGCCGAGCAGCATCTTGTTCTTGCCGTCACCTTCCTCAAACGCGAATACCCATTTCTGCTTCATTTCCGCCTCCCAGTTCCCGTGAAATAATCGGATTGCCGCTCTGCACAAATATCGCCATTCTATGATTGCCGCAGGGATAATTCCATGATGCAAACGATTTTCGTCGGAATAAGAAAATTCCATCGAGGCGCAAGATGCGCTAAATTACAAAGCCGGAATTGAAATCGATTCGCCAATTGAATCATTCATCGGGCGAGGCTGAGTCAAGGTCGTCTCCTCGGTTGCGCGTGTCCTTTTGCGCTTGCGAGATTGGAGAATCTGCAAAGGATTGATCATGGATATCGTCAGGCAAAAACAAATCAGGGAGTGGACCTTGCTCGGGCTTGTCGGGGCGATGGCTTTGATCGCCAACCTTCCCCGCCATCTGGTCGAACAGGTCGGACTGGATCCCGGCGTACTGATGGCATTGCTGGGGTTGATGGTCGTGATCGCCCTGTTTCTCTATGTCAGGTTCTTCTTCTTCCTGCTCTATGCATTGCTCGCCGTCGGCGCGAACCTGCCCGACCAGTGGGCCAACAGCCTGGGCATCAGCCAGTTCCCGATGCTCGTGGCATTGATCATCATGGTGGCGCTGTCATTGCTCAACTACGGCGCCAAAATGCTTCCCTCCGGACTGGAGCCAAAGCCGCGCAAGCAGAACACCGAGGCAACCCAGGTGCTGCTGGACGCCATTGCACGTGACAATCTGCCCTACATCAAGACCCTCCTGACCATGCAGTTCGATCTCGACACCGTCGATGAACAGGGCATGACACCCCTGATGCGGGCCGCCCAGCGCGGCAATTTCAAAGTCGTGCAGATGTTCATCAAGTGTGGCGCGTCTCCCCTGCTGAGCGGACCCTCGGGGCGGGCTTCCGATGTGGCATTGCAGAACAATTTTCCGGCTGTCAGCGAGTTCCTGAAGAAAGTCGAGGAAGTACAGCAGACCGAGGCGTCCCGGCGGGTCGCTGCCGAATCGGAGAGCGGCTCGGCGGTGGTTGCGTAGGCGCCAGAAGCCTGCCGCCAAAGTGCGGCCGATTCTGGGTTGGTCAGCGCCGGGACGGCTTCCGGCGGCACATCATCAAGCCCTGTCAGGCGGTCTTGTCTTCCACCAGTGCCAGTTCATCCTTCATCTTCTGGCGAATCAGGTACTTTTGCACTTTTCCGGTGACGGTCATCGGGAAGCCTTCGACAAAGCGGATGTACTTCGGGATCTTGTAGTGGGCGATCTGGCCGTCACAGAAGGCCCGGATGTCCGCTTCAGTGGCCTTTTGGCCTTCGCGCAGGACGATCCAGGCGCACAACTCCTCACCATACTTTTTATCGGGCAGGCCGACCACCTGGACGTCTTGTACCTTGGGATGGCGAAACAGGTATTCCTCGACTTCACGGGGATAGATGTTTTCGCCCCCACGAATGATCATGTCCTTGATCCGGCCGACGATATTGCAGTAGCCATCATCGTCG
>CAIZHL010000411.1 GCA_903932755.1 uncultured beta proteobacterium | reverse complement strand
GCCCCCTCCCGTACCGTTCAGGCTTACGTTCCCGGTCTTGAGGATGCCGGAGCCGGAAATGCCCGTGGCGGCGGACACCGAAATATTCCCGCTCACCGGGCTTTGAGCGGAACCCAAGTCGCTCGCGGTCGCGCTGCCCGTTGTCAGGTTGGAATTGAGGACCACGCTGCTCAACGAGGACGTAACGGAAATCGCGCCGGTTGTGCCGTCGGCGGCGATGTCTCCCGTGGCCAGTGCGCCCGATACCGTCACCGGACCCGTGCCAATCAGCGTGATGCTGCCGCTGCCGGCAGCCGTCAGCTTGCCCGTGGAGATCGGAGCCGCCTGCGGGGTGGAACTTGTGCCGGTTTCGATCAGGATCGAGCCGGTACCTTGTGTCCTGAACTCGAGGGCCGCGCCGGCGGAACTTCCGGTCAGATCGATTCCGGCCGGCGTGCCATCCGACAAGTCATTGCGCGTACGCAGGGTCAGGCTGTTGCCGGACTGGACCGTCACCAGGTTGCCGGTAAAGGTGCCCGTCACGGTAATGCCGTCTGCCGCCTCGAGCACGATATTGTTGGCGGTGCCTTCAATCTCCTCCTGCGTCACCGTGTAGGTGAGGGGCGCATCGGCAAACAGCACCGTGCCGTCAGGATTGCCGGTATTGATGTTGTCGACCTCCGTCCCCGGATCGGAACCGTCGCCGGCTCCCCCCTGGATGACGATGCTCGCCGGATCGAGTAGCAGGGTACCCGTCGCGCCCTGCGGGGCACGGGTATCGACGCTGCCGCGATAGACCAGGGTCTGCTTGCCGGAAATTTCGACGAACCCGCCGTCGCCGGAACTGGCACCGCCGCGCGCACTAACGCTGCCGCGATAGACGGTCTGGTCGTCGGCCCAGACCACGACCTTGCCGCCATCACCTGAAACCAGGGCATCGGCGGTAATGCGGACATCATCCATTACCGTAGTGCGTTGTGCGTTCAGGACCTCCGGGTTGTCGCCGTGGAAATCACCGCCAACCAGCACCGTGCCGCCGCCGGTAGCACCCGACGCATCGACACGGGCGCCGTCGAGCAGGCCGACGCGGTTGCCGAGAATCTCGACGCGCCCACCGGCCCCGGCCGAATTTCCGGCACTGACCGTACCCGACACCAGCGTGTCGCCCGCAGCCTTGAACACCACGCGTCCCTGAGCATCCAGTGACGCGGTGGTCGCGCTGGCGACTCCGGAATGCCGGATGGCGCCGGCATAAATGCCGATGTTGCGGCCCACCAGCTGCCCGACGTTGAGCGCCTTGTTGTCGTCCGCATTTACTTCGACCTGGATCTGCGGCCGCTGCAAATCGACCAGGTTCGCGCTCTTGCCGGCGGCGAGAATCACGTCGCCGTTCGGCGCCTGGATGACGCCGTGATTCTCGATGTTGGGTGCGACCAGCGCGACCAGTCCGCCGCTCGCGGTGCGGATCAGCCCCTGGTTGATGATGCTGCCGGCGCCTTCCTGCTGCGTGAAATTGAGCCGGCCCGCCGCAAAGTCCGCGTTCGACAGGCCCAGCGAAGACACCACCAGCCCGCCCACGTCGACCTGGGCGCCCGGACCGAAGGCGACACCGTTCTGGTTGATCAGGAACACGCGCCCGTTGGACTGCAGCGCGCCCAGGATCAGGCTTGGATTGCCGCCGGTGACCCGGTTCAGGACCTGGCTTGCGGCATTCGACTGGATGAAGCGGGTGATCTCGCCCGAGCCGATGGAAAACGACTTCCAGTTGATAACCGTGCCGTTGGTGTTGGTCACCGTCAGCGCATTGGCGGTGTTCTGGAAGGTGGCGCTGCCCGCCACCACGGTCGGGTTCAGCGGATTGCCCAGGGCAAGGGAGGAGAATGCCGCGGCCAGCGCAAACGACATCCGCGTCAGGCGCAGGCCTTGCCCGCCGGCCGCCATGCGCGGTTCGCGCAGCGCAGGGGATGTCCGCTGCGGCAGGTCTTTTCGCGGAGCGGTTCTAGAAGACATAGGTCAGCATCCCATGCATGCGCATGCCGCGGGAGGACGGCGAACTGTCCACGACCTTGGCGTAATCGAGGCGGACGGTGGTGTCGCTGCCCAGGCCGGCCCTGATGCCGAAGCCGACGCTGGCAATGCTGATGGAAGAAATTTCACCCGGGGCCGGGGTGATGCGCCTGACATAGCCGTAGTCATAGAAACCGAGGACGCGGAACTTCAACAGGTCGGACATCTGCCGGCCGACGTCCGGAGAATAGACCTCGAAGCTGCCGCGATGCCCGGTGTCGTTGGAGTGCTCGCGCTCGAGGAAACCGCGCACCGAGTCCGCGCCGCCGACGCCGAACATTTCGGCGGTCACCAGCATCTGGTTGGTGTACTGGCCGGTGAGGTTGGTACGCATCGCCCAGTCACCGGTGAAGGCCTTCTGGTAATTGAAGCCGTAGCGCCATATTTTGTAATCCGCCGTGGCGCCGGGCCGGCCGCCGAGCGACTGGAACTGCGCGTCGGTGCCGTCGGTGCCTCCGGGTATGTTGCGCGAGACGCCGAGATAGGCTGACAGCTCGGAATCCGCCTTCTTTTCCGTGCCCTGCCAGACGATGCTGACCGGATGGACCGTGACATCGGGCACGAGCTTGGTCGTGCCGTTGACGACGGTCACGTTGTTCTGATACGCCCGCCAATCGAAGCCGACGACCACCTTGTGCTCCCAGTCGCCGCGCTTGGGGAGGAATTGCGCGTAACGCATGCCGAACACGGTGCCGGCACCCGAAATGTTGTACTTGCCGCCGCCGGTGCTCACCTGGCCGGAATCGACGTCCGAATAGCCGAGGAACATTCCGAACATGCCGTTCGTCGAATAGATCGGCGCCTGGTAACCCAGGCCGAAAATGCTGACCTTTTCAGGCTTGGTCGGCGACGTGATCCCCTGAAAGCTGATGACATGGTCGCGATCGAAAAGATTGGCGTACTGCACCGCCGCCCCGATGCGGTAGGACCCGGTGGAAATGTTGCCGGTGTTGTCGAAGGTCAGCGCATAGCACAGCGGCGACTGGTCGCTGGTCTTGACCAGGGCATCAAGCTCGCCCTCGTTGGCGCCCGCGCGCATCACCACCGTCGCCTGCTTGGCGGGATTCTCGTTGACCACCCGCAGGTTATCGACCAGATTGTCGAAGTTCGGGGTGCTGCCGACCTCCAGCGACGTCAGAGAACGCTTGTAGTTCTCGCTGCTGAAATGCGTGTTGCCCTGAACCACGATGTTTGCCAGCCGGCTCTCGACCACGAGGAAGTGCACCGCGCCGGACTCGAGCGTCTGCTCCGGCAGCAGGACCTGAATGGCGCTGAAACCCGCCGCGGCATAGGCCTTTTCGAGCGCGTCCAGGGCCTGCTGCACGGTTCCGAAATCGCGCCCGGGGCCGGTGAAGGAAACCAGCAGTTCATCGACCCGGGACTGCGGGATCAGCGTGTTGCCGTGGGCGATGAATTGCGTGATGTCAAAGCGCAATGATGCCTCGCTCGCTTGCGGGGTTTCCACTGCGGGAGTTGCGGACGACGTGACCGGCTCTGCGGCTTTGGCTGCCGGAACGTCGGTCCTGGCGGGCTGTTCATCAAGCTCGTTCAGTTTTTTCAGGGTCCCCTCAGAAAACGGCCGGCCCGTCGACTGCGCCCATACAAGGCTGACCGGAACCAGCAGGAAAACAAGCGCGACAAAGCCGCGACCCAATGCCGAAAGTGAAAAACAGGTAACAAAAAACAGGCTTTGCCTGGGCCAAAGCACCGGTCTCACCTCGCCGCTCGATGGAACGCAAGCCTACCATGATCAAGTGGTTCACGCTTAAAGCAAGTGCTTGGGATTATGACGAATTTCACACTTGCCGGGCGATGGCGGGCCCCGGAAGTCAGGCCATGGTCCACTCGATATAATCCCTGCCATCCCCACCACAGGAATTTCCCGCCATGAGCACACGCCACGCCCGCCTGCTGATCCTCGGTTCCGGCCCGGCCGGCTATACCGCCGCCGTCTATGCCGCCCGCGCCAACCTGAAGCCGGTGCTGATCACCGGCATGGCCCAGGGCGGACAACTGATGACCACCACCGAGGTCGACAACTGGCCGGCGGACGCCGACGGCGTGCAGGGTCCCGACCTGATGGCGCGCTTCGAGAAGCACGCCACGCGCTTCCAGACCGAGATCATTTTCGACCACATCCACACCGCCGCGCTGACCGAAAAGCCGATCCGCCTGGTCGGCGACTCGGGCGAATACACCTGCGACGCGCTGATCATCGCCACCGGCGCATCGGCGCAATACCTGGGCCTGCCCTCCGAAGAAGCCTTTTCCGGCAAGGGCGTCTCGGCCTGCGCCACCTGCGACGGCTTCTTCTACAAGAACCAGCCCGTCGCGGTGATCGGCGGCGGCAACACGGCGGTCGAGGAAGCGCTCTACCTGGCCAACATCGCCAGCCACGTCACCGTGGTGCATCGGCGCAACAAGTTCCGCGCCGAAAAGATCATGCAGGACAAACTGTTCGAAAAGGAAAAGGCGGGCAAGGTCACCATCAAGTGGGACCACACGCTGGACGAGGTGCTGGGCGACAAGTCCGGCGTCACCGGCATG
Source organism: uncultured beta proteobacterium (assembly GCA_903932755.1). Lineage (GTDB taxonomy): Bacteria > Pseudomonadota > Gammaproteobacteria > Burkholderiales > Rhodocyclaceae > Sulfuritalea. Next base: position 861 of record CAIZHL010000411.1, on the reverse strand, counting down.
CGCATCAAGGGCGTGCAGACCGGCGCCACGGAAGACATCCCGCTGATGGGCGTGTTCATCGCCATCGGCCACAAGCCGAACACCGACCTGTTCGTCGGGCAGCTGGAAATGGAAGGCGGCTACATCGTCACCCAGTCCGGCCGCAGCGGCAACGCCACCGCCACCAGCATCCCCGGCGTGTTCGCCGCCGGCGACGTGCAGGACCACATCTACAAGCAGGCCGTCACCAGCGCCGCGACCGGCTGCCAGGCGGCGCTCGACGCCGAAAAGTACCTCGACAGCCAGGAATAGACCATGACCCGGGGCACGGCCGGAGCGCGTTGCTCCGGCCGTGCCCCGCATGGTCCCGCCCGCCGTGGCCAAGCGACCCGTTCGCACCCTTCGAACCACTCCGGCAGTTCCAAGCGCCGAAGAGCGCACCGCATTTCGCGCGGCGGTGGCCGACGTCAAACCCCTGCAATGGGACCGCGTCCATCACGAACCGCCGTTGCCACCGGCGATTCCGCGCCAGCACCTGTTTGACGAAGCCGCTGCGCTGACCGAATCCCTGCACGGCCCGGTGCTGATCGACCTCTATCTCGAAGGCGGCGACGAAGCCGCGTGGCGGCGCGACAGCCTGCCGAAAACCTGGCTGCGCGACCTGCGCCGCGGCCGCTGGGTGACGCAGGAAAAACTCGACCTGCATGGCCTGAACCGCGATGAGGCGCGTGCCGCCGTCGTCAGCTTCCTGAGGGAATGCCGCGACCGCGGCCACCGCTGCGTACGCATCGTGCACGGCAAGGGCCTGAGTTCACCGGGCCGCGAACCGGTGTTGAAAAAGCTCGTGCTGGGCTGGCTGACCCAGCGCAGCGAAGTGCTGGC
>CAIZHL010000410.1 GCA_903932755.1 uncultured beta proteobacterium | reverse complement strand
GGGCGAGGACGAGTCTCATCGTTGAAATCGCCGTATCGCCAGCGCCGACTTTTGATGTTTTGGAAGCGGTGAATAAGCCGTCACATCGGCGAAAGCCGGTGTCCAGGGCCATGAGTCGTCTGGATTCCGGCTTTCGCCGGAATGACGAAACATGACTTTATCAATGGTTTCCTTTCTCAATGCGCGACCGGCAGGATGCTGATCGTGCGGCCTTTCTTCGCCTTGCCGACGACGTGCATCTCGCAGGCCTTGCAGTCGAAGCGCAGGGTCAGGCGTTCCTTGCCGTTGACCAGCACCATCGGCTCGGCGTTTACGCCCTTGACCCAGCCCTTGGCTTCCTTCGGGCACAGGCTGTGGCTGTAGCGCAGGCAGTGCTTGGTGATCATCAGCGAGACTTCGCCCGGCGTGGTGTCGGCCTCGTAGGCGTCGGCGATCATTTCCACGCCATGGCGTTTGTAGAAGGAGCGCGCCCGGCTGTTGAGGACGTTGGCGAGGTAACTCAGCTCGCGTTCGGGATAGATGGCCGGCGGCTCAAGCGGCGGCGCGCGGCGCGGGCGCGGCCTGGCAGCCTCGCGCGCGGCGATGAGTTTTTCCACGGCATCGCGGCGCAGCGCGTTGATCGTCGAGGCGGGCAGGAACCAGGCTTGGGCGAGAGCGACATTCACGCCGGTGGCCTTGAAATCGGTGGCACCCAGTTTGCCCAGGCTTTCGCCGACGGCTGCCAGCGCGCGCTCGGGATTCTTCGCCGGCTCCTTGCCGTGGGCGATCGTGGCGCAAGCCTCGATGCCGTCTTCGTCCTTCAGCGTCAGGGCGAAGCCGTCGGAAGTTTCAGCCAGTTCCACAAGGACGCCGATGTGGCGCGCTGCGGATTCCTTTTCCAGCAGGCGCTCGAAGGCCTGGTCGCGATTGCGGTGGATCTCGATGCCAGGCTTGAAGCCTTCGGGATCATCGGGCATCTCGTTGGGGAAGAGGCGCTGGTGCTGGCGAACGCGCTCGGCAACATTGATGCGCAGGCCGGCAAGTTTCCTGCCGCGCGAGAGATATGAAATGCCGTCGCCATTGGCGAATTCTTCCTCGCTGTCGACCTCGAACCAGTCGGGGCCGATGCGCGTCACCGTGCCGCTGGCCGCGCCGGCGAAGCTCGGCGTGTCGAAGGCGGCGATGCCGGCGTTGCGGCCATTGACGAAATAGTCGGTGGCGCCGCGGTTGAAGGTTTTCTCCGGGCGTGGCGTGAAGGTGAAGCTGCACTGCCCGGAGGAGGCGCGCGAATACTGCTGCGGCGACTCTTCGATGATGCGGTCGAGCAACTGCCGGTAGTGTGCGGTGGTGTTCTTGACGTAGGCGACGTCCTTCAGCCGGCCCTCGATCTTGAAGGAGCGGATGCCGGCGTCGGCCAGCGCGCGCAGGTTGGCGCTCTGGTCGTTGTCTTTCATCGACAGCAGGTGCTTGTCGAAGGCGACGATGCGGCCCTGCTTGTCTTCGAGGTTGTAAGGCAGGCGGCAGGCTTGCGAACATTCGCCGCGGTTCGCGCTGCGCCCGGTGTGGGCGTGGCTGATGTAGCACTGCCCGGAAAACGCGACGCAGAGCGCGCCGTGGATGAAGAATTCGAGGATGGGCGCCGTATCGCCATCGCCGACTTTTGCATGGATCGCCCGAATCTCCGGCAGCGACAGTTCGCGCGCCAGGACGATCTGCGAAAAGCCGGCGTCGGCGAGAAAGCGCGCCCGTTCCGGGGTGCGAATGTCGGTCTGGGTCGAGGCATGCAGTTCGAGCGGAGGCAGGTCGGTTTCCAGCAGGCCCATGTCCTGCACGATCAGGGCGTCGGCGCCGGCCTCGTACATCTGCCAGGCCAGGCGGCGCGCATCCTCGATCTCGTCGTCGCGCAGGATGGTATTGAGGGTGATGAAGATCTTGGCGTGGAAGCGGTGGGCGAAGGCCGTCAGGCGTTCGATGTCCTGCACGGTGTTGCCGGCGCCGTAGCGCGCGCCGAAGGCCGGGCCGCCGATATATACCGCATCGGCGCCGTGCCGGATGGCTTCGATGCCGGTCTCGGCATTTTTGGCAGGAGCTAACAGTTCGAGGCTTCTAGGCATGGGAGCGGCATTTTACCGGACGCGGCACAGGCAGGCCGGCGCCCTTGCCCGGCTTCTTGCCGGTCAGGGCAGCAGCCGCGCCGAAAACAGGCGCCGGATGCGGGGGCCCAGGGCGTTGCGGAAGCGCGGACTGTGCAGGCAGATGCCGCCGAGCAGTCCGATCACCGAACCCAGCACGATATCGAACAGGCGGGCCTGCAGCATGCCTGCGGGCGCGCCTTGCCCCAGCCGCGCGGCCTCGGCCAGAAAGATGGTCAGCGGGGTGATGAACACCACGGCCAGGCCGTAGTGACGCACCACAAGGGTCTCGACGACGAAGGTCAGCGCCATCATCAGCAGCGACACGCTCCATTTGTCCAGCGGCAATGCCAGCAGGGCCCAGGTCAGCAAGAGGCCGACCGCGGTGCCGACGATGCGGTGCAGCTGCTTGTTCCACACCGCGCGCAGGGATGCTCCCTGCATCACGGCCAGGCAGCTCACCGGCACCCAGTAGGCTCGCTCAAGCTGCAGGGCTTGCGCCACGGCCAGGGAAACCGCCACGGCGAGCCCGATCACGATCGAATCGAAGACGACAAAGTCGAAAGACGCCGGCGGCAGAGGCGCGGCGGGCTGCGGCGCCTGCAGCCGCAGGATGTAGACGCCGTAGAAAAAGGCGATCAGGCAGGCCAGCAGGCAGCCCATGGTAAACAGCCCGACATGCAGCGGCACCTGCATTACGTCGATCGGCGAGTAGGCGCCGATCGATGCCGCCATGACGAAAAACAGGCTGCCCGGCGGTCCCACGACATAGAAGCGACAGACCATGGACACCAGGATGGCGATGAAGCCCAGCACGGGCACCAGCAGCAGCGGAAAGAAATGGCTCATCACACCCAGTGCATAGCAGGCGCTCATGCCGAAGGCGCAGGCCATGAGCGCCACCATCCGGTGCGACAGCGCCGTGTTGGGCGAGTAGAGGAAGACCAGCCCGCCCAGCGAGGAGACCAGCCCGTAATCGAGGCGGTCGAAATAGACCCCGACCAAGAGGGGCAGGCCGGAGGCCAGTGCGGCGCAGAAAGGCATTTGCCAGCGCCTGTCGCTGCGATTGACGGTCGCCAGGTGCAGCATTTCGCGGCGCAACAGCGCCTGCAGCCTGCTCCACCATCGCCGGTTCATCATTGGTCAGCCTGTTGGTCCATTTGCCCGACATTGTCCCTGAAGCCGCCCGCCGTCGCGCGTCCGGCACCTGCTCAGTCCCAGGCATAGGATTCCATGGACAGCACCCCGTAGGTGATTTCGTCCGCGATGACTCGTGCGGCGCCACTGCTGCCATTGTTGCCATTGCCGCCGTTGGCGCCGATGGCGACCAGCAGCGGCAGGAAGTGTTCCTCGGTGGGATGTGCGCGCTGGGCATGTGGCGCCAGGCGGCGATAGTCCGCCAGCGTGTCGGTGGCGTCGGCGAGCACGGCTTGCCGCACCCACGCGGCGAATTCGCGGGCATAGGCCGCCTCGCCGCTGGCGGATGGTCGAATCTCGTAGAGGTTGTGCGTCATGCTGCCCGAGCCGACGATCAGCACGCCGCGTTGCCGCAGCGGGGCCAGGGCGCGGCCCAGTTGCAGCGCCCCTGCCGCATCCAGCGTGTGCGGCATCGACACCTGGAATACGGGAATGTCGGCGGCCGGCCGCAGGTGCATCAAAGGCACCCAGGCGCCGTGATCCAGCCCGCGCTCGTCGTCCAGACTGACCTCGAAGCCGGCGTCGGCCAGCAAGCGGCTGGCCTCGATCGCGAACTGCAGGTGGCCGCGTGCCGGATACTGCAGTTCGTACAGCGGCTGCGGAAAGCCGCCGAAGTCGTGCAGCGTGGTCGGCGCTTTGCTGGCCATGACCCTGACGCCGACCGTCTGCCAATGCGGCGATACGACCAGGATCGCCTTCACCCCTGACAAGTCCTTGCCCAGGGCAGTCAGCCGGGCGCCGAGCTTGCCGGGGTCGAGCGCGAAGGTTGGTGCACCGTGGGAAATGAAGAGGATTGGGGTTCTGCTCACGGCCGGGTATCCGTTCAATGGCTCAGGCGCTTTGTGCCAGGGCCGGCTTGAAGCGCGTCGCAGCTCCGGCCGCAAGCCGCGCATCGATGCTCAGCGGTCCGGCGCCGAGTGCCGAGATCAGCAGCATGCCGCCGGCCACCGAGATGTTCTTCATGAACAGCAGTTGGGCGACGTATTGCTGGTCTGCCGGTGCCGACCAGAAGGCATGGAAGACGACGCTGGCCGCCACGGTGAACAAGCCCAGCGCGAGCCCGGCCAGGCGGACCTGGTAACCCACCACCAGCGCCAGCCCGCCGAACAGTTCCAGCGCACCCACCGCGGCCGCGAGTACTGTCGGCATCGGCAGTCCGCCGCTGGCGATGAAGGCTGCGGTGCCCTCGATGTTGCCCAGCTTGCCGAAGCCGGAGAGGATGAACATCAGGGCCAGCAGCAGGCGCCCGACAACGGGAACATAGGTTTTGTAAGCATCATTCATTGCATTTCTCCTGGTAGGTAAAGTGAATTGAAATATCGTTGGTTGTGAAAAAAACTACTGCGCCAGGTGCCCATCGCGAAAATCGTTGAGCGCCTGGTAAATCTCCTGGTCCGTGTTCATGACGAAGGGACCGTATTGGGCGATCGGTTCATTCAGCGGCCGGCCGGCGATCAGCAGGACCTTCGCCTCGCCGGTGGCTTCGATGGTCACGCCGTCGGCTTCGGCGTCATTGGCCAGGATCGCCATGCGTTGCACCGGCAGCGTTTCCGCGCCGATCCGCACTTCGCCGCGATAGACATAGACGAAGGCGTTGTGCTCCGCCGCCAGCGCCTGCGTGAAACGCGCGCCGGCCGGCAGGTGCAGGTCGAGATACAAGGGCGCCGTCGCCGCGCGCTTCACCGCACCGGTGACGCCGTGGCTCTCACCGGCGATCACGGTCACGTCGACGCCGGCATCGGTAACGAAGCGCGGCAGCTCGGCCGCGGCGAAATCGCGATACCAGGGCGCACTCATCTTGTCGCTGGCAGGCAGGTTCAGCCAGAGCTGGAAGCCTTCCATGACGCCGGCTTCCTGCTGCGGAATCTCGGAATGGATCACGCCGCG
>CAIZHL010000409.1 GCA_903932755.1 uncultured beta proteobacterium | reverse complement strand
TCATGGGAGTCATCACAATGTTGATTGCACGCAGGGGATTCATGGTCAGCTCCTAGCGGCGGCCGCCGCCGCCGCGGCCACCACCACCACCACCGCCGCCACGGCCACCGCCTCCGCCGCCGGCACGGGCACCGCTGGGTGCCTGGCGCGAACTCGCGCCCGACATCGAATTGCGGCTCGCCGCGCCGCGCGAACTGTCCATCTGCGTCTGGCGACCCGAAGCGCTGCTGCCGCCGAAGGCGCCGCCGCCGGAATCGCGTCCGCCACCGTAGTCACGCCCGCCACCTGCAGGCTGCGTCGAGGGGCGAGACCCACCGCCCATTGCGCCGCCACCCCCGCCACCCGCAGGCTGCGTAGATGGACGAGCCCCGCCGCCGGCTGACGAACTTGCGTTACCGACACGTCCAGCGGACGGTGCCTTGCCGACCGAACTGCTGACCTGTCCAGGCTTCTTGTTGGGCTTCCACTGGCTTGAACCCGAACCCCCGCCGGCGGGCCGCTGGCCCGGCCGTTCGCCCGCGCCGCTGCCGGCACCTGGCCGCTGACCCGTACCGGAACCAGGTCGATTGACGGTATTTCCTCCGCCACTGATATTGGTGCTGTTGTTGATGCTGATGTTGTTGTTGCCACCACCACCCCAATTGGAGTTGTAGTGGTTGCCATTCCATGCCGCGCCGATGGCTGCACCCCAGATCAGGCCGGTGGCGAAGGCTGCACCGGGAGGATAGGGGTAGTAGTAGACCGGATAGGGCGACGGATAGTAGCCCCATGACGAATACCCGCCACTGACAATCACGGTTGTGGGGTTGTACTGCGGCACGTAAATCACTTGCGGATCGGCGGGGACGATCTTGATGACTTCCTTCTCGATCACGACCACCTGCTTGGCGTCGGACTTGAGATTGCCGACCGCCTGCGTCTTGCGCCGGAAAACCTGGATCGCCTCAAGCACGGCGCCCTGGTCGGCGACCACCGCCTCACCCAGATCGGAAGTCCAGTCGAGATCGGCGCTCATCATCTTGACGATCTCGGGATAGTTGAGCAGCGACTTCACTGCATCGTCCCACTTGTCGTCGAGCGGCGCCTTCGGATCCTTCTTGCGCTTGTCGAGGTAGCGGTCCGCCTGAACCATTTGCAGGGGATTGGTCGACGCCGGCAGGATGATGGAGACCAGGTCGTCCGGGTACAGCGCGATCCGGTCGACCAGTTTATCCATCTCGGCGGGAGACGCCGCCGCCGCCACGGCGGTCGCCGCGGCAGGAGCCTGTGCCTGCGCGCTCGGCGCGAACATCACGGCAACAAATGCCGCAATGGTAAGCAGCCGGAAGGTGTGACCTTCCCTACGGGTGGAACTCTTGGCAGGTAAATGAGTCGTCATGCGTGCTCCACGATGGCGGAAATAAAATCGAAGCGAAATACTAACATGGAAAAAACCAGGGTCATGACGGACCTCGTCAATACGCGCCACGCCCCACAGCCTTCTGCCAGCCGCGCGGCAAGAGTTTCATGCAGATGGCGTACTGCCATCGGCCGGCGCTTCGTGCCAGCGCTGCGGCGGCACCACCTTGGGCTCGGCGGGATCGGCCATGTAGTGCGGCGACATGATCTGGACGCCAAACTCGTTGAATACATCCTGGATATTCTCGTGCAGCGCAGACATGGTTTCGGCGCGCGGTTTCGCCTTCATGGCCGTGGCCTGGGCAACCAGCAGATACTCCGGGTAATAGTCCGACAGCGCGGTCTGGAAGACGCGCGGCGCCGGGTCCGGCAGGACGCCGGGCGTGCGTCGCGCCGCTTCGATCAGCATCGCCTCGACCTGGCGCCATGGCGTGTCATAGCCGATCGTGACCTTGGTATCGACGACGAAGCCGCGCCCCTGTACCACGCGCGAGAAGTTCTGGATGGTTGTGCCGGTGATCAGCGAATTCGGCAAGGCCAGTTCCTGACCGGTTCCGGTCCGGATGCGCGTCGTGAACATGCCCAGTTCGGTGACCGTGCCTTCGTGTTCCCC
>CAIZHL010000408.1 GCA_903932755.1 uncultured beta proteobacterium | reverse complement strand
TGGCTCGCTCCGCTCGATATCACCCTCGGCCGGGGCTGTTGTTCCACGTTAACCATCTCGGAGCTCCCATGTTTACCGGCATCATCACCGCCGTAGGAAAAATTAGCCACGTCCAGCCGCTGGAAAAGGGCCTGCGCCTGACCGTCGAGGCCCCCGGCCTCAAGCTGGCCGATGTCGCGCTGGGCGACTCCATCGCCCACGGTGGCGTCTGCCTCACAGTGATCGCCAAGAAGAAGAACAGCTACCAGGTCGATGTCTCGCGCGAGACGCTGGACTGCACCGTTGGCCTCGATGCAGAGGGTGGCGAAGTGAATTTGGAAAAGGCGATGCGCCTGTCGGACTTCATCGGCGGCCATCTGGTATCCGGCCATGTCGACGGTGTCGGTGAAGTTGAGAAGTTCGAGCGAATCGGCGAGTCGCACGAACTGGTGATCAAGGCGCCGAAGAATCTGGCGAAATACATCGCGCGCAAGGGCTCGATCGTGGTCGATGGCGTCTCGCTCACCACCAATCGCGTGGGCGGCAAAGGTGGCCGCCGCTTCTCGATCAACCTGATCCCGCACACTGTCGAAGTGACGACGCTGAAGCGCCTGCACCCCGGCGCCACGGTCAACCTGGAAATCGACCTTATCGCACGTTACGTCGAGCGCATGCTGTCGGCCGGCGCGGCAGCGTAAAATGCGCGGCTTCTTCCGCCAGAGACTTTCACCATGAGCATCAGCCCCGTTCTCGATATCGTCGCCGACATGCGCGCCGGCCGCATGGTGATCCTGGTCGACGAGGAGGATCGCGAAAACGAGGGCGACCTGGTGCTGGCCGCCGAGCACGTCACGCCCGAGGCGATCAATTTCATGGCCAAGTGGGGCCGCGGACTGATCTGCCTGACGCTGACCGAGGCACGCTGCCGCCAGCTCGACCTGCCGCTGATGGTGCGCGACAACAAAACGCCGCACGGCACCGCCTTCACCGTCTCGATCGAAGCCGCGACAGGCGTCACCACCGGCATCTCGGCACAGGACCGATCGCGCACCGTGCAGGCCGCCGTGGCGAAGAACGCCAGCGCCGCCGACATCGTCCAGCCCGGCCACATCTTTCCGCTGATGGCGCAAAACGGCGGCGTGCTGGTGCGCGCCGGACATACGGAAGCCGGTTGCGATTTTGCGCAACTGGCCGGCTGCACGCCCGCCTCGGTGATCTGCGAGATCCTGAAGGAAGACGGCACCATGGCGCGGCTGCCGGACCTGCTGGAGTTCGCCCGCGAACACGGGCTGAAGATCGGCACCATCCGCGACCTGATCCAGCACCGTTCGGAAACCGAAAAGCTCATCGAGTGCGTCGCCGACAAGCAGGTCGACTGCGCCCAGGGGCAGTTCCGCCTGCGCGCCTTTGCCGACCGCAGCAGCGGCGACGTGCATCTGGCGATGTCGCGCGGCGAGATCACGGCCGTCGATGAAACCCTGGTGCGCGTGCATGAAGCCGTCTGCGTGCTTGATTTCATCGACCACAGCAGCCGCGGCCACACCTACAGCGTCGACTTCGCACTGCGCAAAATCGCCGAAGAAGGGCGTGGCGTGCTGGTGCTGCTGCACCGTGCGGAAACCGGCAATGCGCTGCTGACGGCGCTCAAGAGCGAGCGCAACGAAAGGCCCGCCTATACCTGGGACCCGCGCATCTATGGCATCGGCGCACAGATCCTGCGCGAAATCGGCGTCGGCAAGATGCGCCTGATGTCCAGCCCGCGCAAGATGCCGAGCATGGCCGGCTTCGGCCTCGAAATAACCGGCTACTTCACGCCGGGCGGGGAGAAAACTGAATGACAATTCGCGAACTGGAACCCGACCTGACCGGGCGCGGCCTGCGCGTCGGCGTGGTGCAAGCCCGCTTCAACCAGGACATCGGCGAAGGCCTGCGCTCGGGATGCCTTGCCGAACTGGCGCGCCTCGGCGTTGCCGATGCCGATGTCACTTATGTGACGGTGCCCGGCGCACTGGAACTTCCGCTGGCGCTGCAGACCATGGCGCAAAGCGGCCGCTTTGATGCGCTGGTGGCGCTGGGCGCCGTGATCCGCGGCGAGACCTATCACTTCGAGATCGTTTCCAACGAGTCGGCGCGCGGCATCACCGACGTGCAGCTGAACAGCGGCATTCCGATCGCCAACGCCGTGCTGACCACCGAGAACGACGACCAGGCGCTGGTGCGCATGGTGCAAAAGGGGACGGAAGCGGCGCAGGCGGCGATCGAGATGGCGAATTTGACGAAAGCGCTGCAGAAGGCGAGCAAGTAATGAGCAGCAGCAAGTCGCCACGGCGGCGCGCCCGCGAGTTCGTGGTCCAGGGCCTCTACCAGTGGCAGGTGGCCGATCAGGACGAGGCGGCAATCCAGGTTCAGGCCGAAGGCGTGGCCGGCTTCGACAAGGCCGACAGCCAGCTCTACACCGCCCTGCTCAAGGAAACCCGGCAGCAGGCCGAGTCGCTCAAGGCCGATCTCGCCGCGCATATCGACCGCGCCTGGGACGAAGTCTCACCCATCGAACGCTGCATCCTGCTGCTGGGTGCCTGCGAGCTCAAGCTGCATCCGGAAACGCCCTACCGCGTGATCATCAACGAAGCCATCGAACTGGCCAAGACCTTCGGCGGCACCGACGGCCACAAGTTCGTCAATGGCGTGCTGGACAAGCTGGCGGCAGTGACGAGGGCTGCGGAACTCAAACCGCGCTGATTCCGTGCCCTCGGAATTCGAACTCATCGCGCGCTATTTCACGCGCGCCACTTCCCACACGCTGCTAGGCGTCGGCGACGACGGCGCACTGATCGCACCGACGCCCGGCCACGAACTGGTGATCTCCAGCGACATGCTGGTGGAAGGCACGCACTTCCTGGCCGACACCGATCCTGCGGACCTCGGCTGGAAGACCCTCGCGGTCAATCTTTCCGACATCGCGGCGATGGGTGCGCGGCCGCGCTGGGCAACCCTGGCCGTCGCCCTGCCCGCCGTCGATGAAGCGTGGCTCGCATGCTTTGCCCGCGGCTTCTTTGCCTGTGCCAGCGAGTTCGGCATCGACCTGATCGGCGGCGACACCACGCGCGGGCCGCGCAATTTCTGCGTCACGATTTTCGGCGAGGTCGCATCCGGTTGCGCCCTGCGCCGCAGCGGCGCCAAAGCCGGCGACGATATATGGGTCTCCGGCCGGCCCGGCCGCGCGGCACTGGGCCTCGCCCATCTGCAAGGACGGTTCCGCCTCGATGAGCCCGAACTCGCCGACTGCATCGCCGCCCTGCAGCGCCCGCAGCCGCGCGTCGCGCTAGGCCTCGCCTTGCAAGGACTGGCGACGGCGGCCATCGACGTCTCGGATGGCCTGCTCGCCGACCTCGGTCATATCCTCGAAGCATCCGGGGTTGCGGCGCAGCTGAAAGTCGCCGTAGCGCCGGCGTCGACTTTTGCGCGCGATGCCTGGCTGGCCGGCGGCGACGACTACGAACTGGTCTTTACCCTACCGACGGCAAAGCATGCCGACATCGCGGCCCTGTCGCAGACACTCGGCCTGGCGCTCACCTGCATCGGTCGCATCGAAGAGGGACCGGCGGGCCGGTTCGACATCACGGATGCCGACGGAACGCGGATCGAAGCGCCCCGGCGCGGCTACGATCACTTTATGTCCCTGCCGGAGGCGGGGACGGTATCCCCGGATGCATAGCATGGCCAGATTGCCCGCGCCCCCCGTCAAGTTCCTGCTCCACCATCCCGCGCACCTCATCGCCTGCGGCTTCGGCAGCGGACTGTCGCGCTGGGCTCCCGGCACGGCGGGAACCGCCTTCGCCTGGCTCACCTATCCTTTCCTGCGTATCTATATGGAAGGCGACCTCGGTTTCGCCATTTTCCTCCTGCTCGCATTCGCGCTGGGCGTCGCGGCCTGCCAGATCACCGGCCGCGCGCTGGGAGTGATCGATCACGGCGCCATCGTCTGGGACGAAATCGTGCCTTTCTGGACCGTGCTGATGTTCGTGCCGCAGGAACTGCTGTGGCAGCTGGCGGCCTTCCTCTGGTTCCGCTTTTACGACATCGTCAAGCCGCAGCCGGCCCGATTCTTCGACACGCAGGTCAAGAACGGCTTCGGCGTCATGATGGATGACCTCGTCGCCGCCGGTTACACGGTGCTGACCATCGCGGTTTTCAAGGCATTTCTCCCCTTCTGATGGATGCCGAGCTGATTGCGCTGTCCGCAGCCATCGGGGCGGCGTGTCGTCAGCGCCGACTTTCCCTTGTCACGGCCGAGTCATGCACCGGAGGGTGGGCGGCGCAAGT
>CAIZHL010000407.1 GCA_903932755.1 uncultured beta proteobacterium | reverse complement strand
TCGAGGTGGCTTTCCATTTTCGGCAGGTAGAAGTAGGGGCCGGCGCCGCGGGCGAGCTGTTCCTTGGCGTTATGGAAGAGGAACAGGGCGAAGTCGAAGACGCCGCCGGAGACGCGCTGGCCGTCGATCAGCACATGCTTTTCATCCAGATGCCAGCCGCGCGGACGCACTTGCAGGGTGGCGACCTTGTCGTTGAGCTTGTATTCCTTTCCGGCTTCATTCTTGAAACTCAGTTCGCGGCGGATGGCCTTGTAGATGTTGATCTGGCCCTGGATCAGGTTGTCCCACTTCGGGCTGTTGGAGTCCTCGAAGTCGGTCATGTAGCTGTCGGCCCCGGAGTTGTAGGCGTTGATCACCATCTTGGCTTCGACCGGGCCGGTGATCTCCGTGTGGCGACGTTCGAGGGCCTTGGGCAGGGGCGCAATCTTCCAGTCACCTTCGCGGATGTGTTTTGTTTCGGGCAGGAAATCCGGCATTTCGCCGGCGTCGATGCGGGCCTGGCGGGCGACGCGGACCTTGAGGAGTTCGTGGCGGCGCGGCTCGAAGGCGCGATGCAGCTTGGCGACCAGCGCCATGGCTTCGGGCGTGAGGATCGTGGCGTATTCGGCGGAAACTGGGGCGTTGATCTGGACGCCGGCGGGCAGGGCCATGTGGAACTCCTTGTATGGGGTTGCTGGAATGGCCAAATTCTATTCTTGCCAAATACGATATAGAAGCTACTATTCAGGCAAATTATTGTTGTCTAATAGTATCGAATGGATCAGTTCAAGCAGATTTCTGCGTTCGTCAATGTCGCAAGTCGCGGCAGTCTGTCTGCAGCGGCCCGCAGCGAGGGGGTCACGCCGGCCATCATCGGGCGCCGCCTTGATGCGCTGGAGGAGCGTTTGGGCGCCAAGCTCCTGTTGCGCACGACACGCCGCATTTCCCTGACTTTCGAGGGCGCGGCCTTCCTTGAGGAATGCCAGCGCATCTTGCGCGAACTGGCGGATGCGGAGGGAGCGGTAAGCCTTGGCGGCATTCGCCCCGGGGGCCACCTCAAGGTTTCGGCGCCGGCCGGCTTCGGTCGTCGGCATGTGGCGCCCTTGCTCATGGATTTCACGGTCGAGAACCCCGAGGTGACCGTCAGGTTGGAGCTCTCGGATCGGCTGGTCGATCTGGTCGAGGAAAATGTCGACTGCGCTATCCGCATCGGCGATCTGGCCGATTCCAGTCTGATCAGCATCCGCCTGGGTGAAATGCGCCGCGTGGTGGTCGCCAGCCCGGATTACATCGCCAGATTCGGCGTACCGCCAGCGCCGACTTTTCTCGCCGAGCACAATTGCCTCTCGCTGCGCCAACAACGCGGCTGGACCCTGCGCGTCGACGACGCCGTCAGGGTGGTAAAGGTGGGCGGCAGCTTCGAATGCAACGACGGCGCGGTCCTGCACGACTGGGCATTGGCCGGCAAAGGGCTGGCCTGGCGTTCGCTGTGGGAAGTGGGTTCCGACATCAAGGCCGGCCGACTGGTGACGGTACTCGACGAATTCGCCGCCCCCTCGGTGGGCATCCACGCCGTGGTGCCGCAGCGCCGGCATCTGCCGCTGCGGGTGCGTCTGTTCATTGATCTGCTGAAGGCGCGTTGGCGCGCTTCCGCCTACTGGACGGCAGCGGCCGGCGTCTGAGCGGACTTGTGTTCGAGGGCCAGATGCAGGAGCTCGTCAAGCTGGCGGATCCAGGCCTCGCGGCCAAAGACGAATCCATCGTTGTGGCCCCCCGCGATTTCCATGAATCGCTTGGGGGCCCTGGCGGCCGCAAAAAGGCGTTCGCCGTGGGCAAAGGGAATGATGTCGTCCTGACGGCTGTGAATCACCAATACCGGTGACGTTACCTGTGGCAGTCGCTCACGGCTGTCGTAGCGGATCCGGGCCAGCAGGCGGATCGGTAGCCAGGAATAGATTTCGGCGCCGAGGTCGGGCACCGAGGTGAAGGTCGATGCAAGCACCAGCGCTGCGGGTTGCCGGACCGCAGCGAGTTGCGTCGCCACCGCGCCGCCAAGGGATTCGCCGAACAGGACGATGCGCCCGGCCGGGTAGCCCAGTGCCTGCGTGGCATGGCGCCAGGCGGTGGCGGCGTCTGTGTAGCTGCCTTCCTCCGAGGCCCTGCCGCTGCTGCGGCCATAGCCGCGATAGTCGATGATCAGGCTGGCGAAGCCGAGGTCATGAAACATGCGCAGGTAGTCAAGGCGATGGCTGATGTTGCCTGCATTGCCGTGGAAGATCATGACGAGGCCGCGTGTCGGGGTTCCCCGTGGCGCAGGCACATGCCAGCCGTCGAGCGTCTCGCCGTCGGGTGTGGTCAGCGTCAAGGGTTCAAAGCCCAGTCCGATGCTGGCCGGGGTGGCGAGAAACCCGCGGTCCATCGCAGACTGGAACACCAGGGCGTCCTGCTTGAAATAGATCAGGGCAAGCAGCCCGAGGTAGACCAGCAGGCCAATCTGGATCACCGACCAGAGCATCGATCTCCCTTTCTCCTTGCGCGGGTCGCTCATGGCAATGTCTCTTTTCATCCTGCCTTTTGTTCGACTGTAACGCAAACCTCTGGATACCGTCCGCCCCTTCGCGCCGGACATAAAGAAAAGGCCGCACCGGAAACCCGGTGCGGCCTTTTGTGACGTCGTCCAGCGTAAGGCTTAGTGGAACTGCTCTTCCTCGGTCGAGCCGTGCAGCGCGGTGACCGACGAAGCGCCGCCCTGGATCACGGTGGTGACGTCATCAAAGTAACCGACACCGACTTCCTGCTGGTGCGAGACGAAGGTGTAGCCCTTGTCGCGTGCGGCGAACTCGGGTTCCTGCACCATATCGACGTAGTGCTTCATGCCTTCACCGCGAGCGTAGGCGTGGGCGAACTGGAAGGTCTGGAACCAGTTGATGTGGATGCCGGCCAGGGTGATGAACTGGTACTTGTAGCCCATCGCGGAAAGTTCGTCCTGGAACTTGGCTATGGTCTTGTCATCCAGATTCTTTTTCCAGTTGAAGGACGGCGAGCAGTTGTAAGACAGCAGTTTGCCGGGGCTGGCCGCCTGCACCGCCTGGGCGAATTCGCGGGCGAAGCCGAGGTCCGGCTTGCCGGTTTCGCACCAGACCAGGTCGGCGTAGGGCGCGTAGGCGACGCCGCGGCTGATCGACTGCTCGAGGCCGTTCCTGACGCGATAGAAACCTTCGGGGGTGCGCTCGCCGGTGATGAAGGGTTTGTCATTGGCGTCGTGATCCGAGGTGATCAGATTTGCAGCCTCGGCGTCGGTGCGCGCCAGGATGATGGTCGGCACGCCCATGGTGTCGGCGGCGAAGCGCGCGGAAATCAGCTTTTCGACAGCTTCGTTGGTCGGCACCAGAACCTTGCCGCCCATGTGGCCGCATTTCTTTACGGCTGCAAGCTGGTCTTCGAAGTGCACACCGGCGGCGCCGGAGGCAATCATGTTCTTCATCAGTTCGAATGCGTTCAACACGCCGCCGAAACCGGCTTCCGCGTCAGCCACGATGGGCAGGAAGTAGTCGATGAATTCCTTGTCGCCCGGATTGATGCCGCGCGACCACTGGATCTCGTCGGCACGCTTGAACGTGTTATTGATGCGGCGGACCATGGTCGGCACCGAGTCGTAGGCGTACAGCGACTGGTCCGGGTACATGGTTTCCGAGGTGTTGCCATCGGCTGCAACCTGCCAGCCCGACAGATAGACCGCCTCAAGGCCGGCCTTGGCTTGTTGCATTGCCTGTCCGGCGGTGATGGCGCCGAAGGCATTGACGTAACCTTTCTTCGCGCCGCCATTAACGGCGGCCCAGAGCTTTTCCGCGCCGCGCTTTGCCAGCGTGTAGTCGATGGGAAAGGTGCCGCGCAGGCGAACCACGTCATCGGCGCTATAGCCGCGCTTGATGCCTTTCCAGCGGGGGTTCTCGGCCCAGTCCTTGGCCAGGGCGGCCGCTTGTGCTTTGCGATCAGTCATGAGGAATCCTCTTGCAGGGGTTGTCGAAAGGGGGTGCTCCAAACGGGAGCAGTCACGACAGTATAGAGAGGATTTTGCGTTGCAGCAATAGTCTTATATAAGACTAGAGAAATTTCTTAATCGATATATAACAAACTACTGCATGTTTTATCTCGTATTGCGAAAAGCATTTCGCAATAAGCGGGCATTTAATCCCATGAGTTGTGTCTTATATAAGACACGGCCTCAGTGCAATGCCTCTGTACTGACGATCACGCCGTCTTCGTCTGCGTAAAGCCATTCGCCGGGCGTGAATGTAACGCCACCGAATGTCACCGGAATCTCGGCATCGCCAGTGTTCTTCTTCAAGGTTTTCATGGGGTGCGTATCGAGCGCAAACACCCCGATATCCATTTCGCCGATGGCGCGCGAGTCCCGGATGCAGCCATAAACGACGATACCGGCCCACCCGTTCTTTACGCCCAGCGCCGCAAGTTGGTCCCCGACCAGGGCCCGGCGCAGGCTGCCGCCACCATCAATCACGAGGACCTGTCCATCGCCGGCCGACTCGAGCGCCTTGCGCACCAGCGAGTTGTCCTCAAACAGCTTGAGCGTCGCTATTCGGCCGAAGAACGCCGGGCGTCCGCCGAAGCTGTTGAACATGGGTTCAACGACCCGTACCGCGGATTCATTGGCGTCGCAGAGGTCGGTAGTCAGCAGGTCCATGATGCGTGCAATCGGAAGGTGTATGAAAAAAGGACGCGCACAGCAGGAGCCGGCGCGTCCTGTCAGCGATGTGGTCTAAATCGGCGAGGGTATCGCCGGCGTACTGGGAACCTCTTCGAAGGTCAGCGTTATCTTCTCATGCTCGTCAAGATCGATGGTCACCCGGCCGCCGTGGATCAGCCGGCCAAACAGCAATTCGTCAGCCAAGGCCGAGCGGATGGTGTCCTGAATCAATCGCGCCATGGGGCGTGCGCCCATCAGGGGGTCGAATCCTTTTTCCGCCAGCCATGCACGCAAGGCATCGGTGAAGATGGCTTCGACCTTCTTCTCGTGTAGTTGACCTTCGAGTTGCATCAGGAACTTGTCGACCACCCGCAGGATGATCTCGGCATCGAGCGCGCGGAAGGAAATGATGGCGTCGAGCCGATTGCGGAATTCGGGGGTGAACATGCGTTTGATGTCCGCCATTTCATCTCCCGGGCCCTTGCTCGTGGTGAAGCCGATGCTGGTCTTCTGCAGGGCTTCGGCGCCGGCATTGGTGGTCATGACGATCACAACATTGCGGAAATCCGCCTTGCGGCCGTTGTTATCCGTCAGCGTGCCGTGGTCCATGACCTGAAGAAGAATGTTGAAAACTTCGGGGTGTGCCTTTTCGATTTCATCCAGGAGCAGTACAGCATGAGGCTTCTTGGTAACTGCCTCGGTCAGCAAGCCACCCTGGTCGAAGCCGACATAGCCCGGCGGTGCGCCGATCAGCCTGCTTACGGCGTGGCGTTCCATGTATTCCGACATGTCGAAGCGGATCAGTTCGATGCCCATGCCGTAAGCAAGTTGGCGAGCAACTTCGGTCTTGCCAACGCCGGTCGGGCCGGAGAACAGGAAGCTGCCGATCGGCTTCTGCGGATCGCCCAACCCGGAGCGTGACATCTTGATTGCTCTGGCCAATGCGTCGATCGCGGCTTCCTGGCCGAACACCATGTTCTTCAGGTCGCGATCGAGGTTCTTCAGTGCCGAACGGTCATCTGCTGAGACATGCTGCGGCGGAATTCGCGCAATCTTTGCGACGATGTCCTCGATCTCGAGCTTGCCGATGGTTTTTTTCTGCTTGGATTTCGGCAGGATGCGCTGCGCGGCACCGGCCTCGTCGATCACGTCGAT
>CAIZHL010000406.1 GCA_903932755.1 uncultured beta proteobacterium | reverse complement strand
TGTGCGGATCGATGCCCAGCGCCACGGCGATGTCGTGGATCTCGTTGTTGGCGAAAAGGCGCCCGGCTTCGACTTCCCAGGAGTTGAGCACCTTGCCGCGCAGCGGCAGGATGGCCTGGGTTTCCTTGTTGCGCGCCATCTTGGCCGAGCCGCCGGCGGAATCGCCCTCGACCAGGAACAGTTCGTTTTCGGCGATGTCGGTCGATTCGCAGTCGGACAGTTTGCCCGGCAGCACGGCGACGCCGGACTGCTTGCGCTTCTCGACCTTCTGCGCGTTTTTCTGCCGCGCCAGCGCTTGCTTGATGGAGAGTTCGGCGATCGCCTTGCCGGCTTCGACATGCTGGTTGAGCCAGATTTCGAAGGGGTCGCGGATCATGCTCGAAACAAGTTTCACGGCCTCGCGCGAATTCAGCTTTTCCTTCACCTGGCCCTGGAACTGCGGATCGAGGATGCGCGCCGAAAGCACGAAGGCCATGCGGCTGCAGACGTCGTCCTGCTGCAGCTTGACGCCGCGCGGCAGGAGTGCCCGGTGCTCGATGAAGGATTTGACGGCTTCGAAGGCTCCGGCGCGCAGGCCGGACTCATGGGTGCCGCCGGCCACGGTCGGAATCAGATTGACGTAGGACTCGGAAGCCACCGCATCGACATGCCAGCCGATGGCCCAGGCCGCACCTTCTCCGGAAGCGAAATCGGCATGGTCGGCGTCGGCGTACTTTTCGGCGGCATACAGAGGTGCCACAGCTTCGGCGTTGCCGGCCTGTTCCGTGAGGTAGCCGGCGAGACCGTCGGGATAGCTCCAGGTCTTGGATTGGACGCTGCCGTCGGCCTGCTCGATGTCGAGGCGCACCTTGACGCCCGGCAGCAGCACGGCCTTGGAGCGCAGCAGGCGTTCCAGTTCGGACGGCGGCACCTTGGGGGCGTCAAAATATTTCGGATCGGGCCAGGCGCGCACTCGGGTGCCGCTCTGGCGCCCGCAACTGCCCATCTCGGTGAGCGCACCGACTTTTTCGCCGCCACCGGAAAACTCGATGGCCCAGATCTTTCCCTCGCGCCGCACTTCGACCGAGACGCGGGTGGACAGGGCGTTGGTGACGGCGACGCCGACGCCGTGCAGGCCGCCGGAAAAGGCGTAGGCCGAATTGCCGGTACTCTTGTCGAACTTTCCGCCGGCGTGCAGGCGGGTGAAGGCCAGCACCACCACCGGTATTTTCTCGTCGGGATGGAGGCCGACAGGGATGCCGCGACCGTCGTCGGTGACCGTGACCGAGCCGTCGAGGTGCAGCATCACATGGAGGTTTTTCGCATGACCGCCGAGAGCTTCGTCGGCCGAGTTGTCGATGACTTCCTGGATGATATGGGCCGGCGAGTCGGTGCGGGTGTACATGCCGGGGCGCTCGCGCACCGGCTCCAGGCCTTTGAGGACGCGGAAGGAGGATTCGTCGTAGATGGGGGTGACAGCCATGGGTCTTTTTATGTTGGGAACATTCAGAAGCGTGCGTCGGCGAGGCAGTCGGCGAGGCCGGTGCGCCAGTCGGGCAGGGCCAGGTTGAAGTCGCGCCGGAACTTGGTGCAGTCGAGCCGTGAGTTGGCGGGGCGGGGCGCAGGCAGTGGATAGTCGGCGCTGGCGATACGGTGCACTACGGGCGACTTTTCCATCAAGCCGCTCCGTTGCGCTTCGGCGAAGATGGCTTCGGCATAGCCGTGCCAGCTGGTTTCACCGGCGGCGGCGAGATGATACAGACCGTCGGGAATTTCCTTGCGGGCGAGGGTCAGGGCTGCGACATCCGCCAGGTGGCGGGTCCAGGTCGGCGCGCCCACCTGGTCGCCGACCACGCGCAATTCGTCGCGTTCCTTGCCCAGCCGGAGCATGGTTTTCATGAAGTTTGCGCCATGCAAGCCAAACACCCAGCTGGTGCGGAAGATCAGGTGCCGGGCGCCCGCGGCGACGATGGCCCGCTCGCCCGCAAGCTTGCTGCGACCGTAGGCGGACAGGGGCGCCGGAGTGTCGTCTTCCGTATAAGCCGTGGCCTTGGTGCCATCGAAGACGTAATCCGTCGAATAGTGGATCAGCAGCGCACCCGTGCGCTTGGCCTCTTCGGCGAGGATGCCCGGGGCCAGGGCGTTGATCGCGTCGGCTGCCGCCGGTTCAGCTTCCGCTTTGTCGACCGCGGTATAGGCGGCGGCGTTGACGATCACCGTCGGACCCATCGCGCGCACCAGTGCGCGCAGGCTGTCGGCCTGCGCTAGATCGAGCTGGCGCCGGTCGCAGGCGATGACTTCGCCCAGGCAGGCCAGGGATCGCTTGAGTTCCCGTCCGAGCTGGCCGGCACAACCGGCAAGCAGTATCTTCATGGGAAGGTTTCGGCCTGCGCCAGCGGCGTGCCTGTCTTGTCTTTGGCCGCCAGCAGCGGTTCGCCTGAAAGCGGCCAGGGGATCGCCAGTTGCGTGTCGTTCCACAGCAGCGTGCGCTCGTGCGCCGGGCTGTAGTAGTCGGTGGTCTTGTAGAGGAACTCGGCGGATTCTGAAGTGACACAGAAGCCGTGGGCAAAGCCGGGCGGTATCCAGGCCATGCGGCGGTCGGAGGCGGAAAGGGTAAAGCCGACCCAGCGGCCGAAAGTCGGCGAGGATCGCCGGAGGTCGACGGCGACGTCATACACCGCACCCGACGTGACCCGCACCAGTTTGCCCTGTGCATTCTCGATCTGGTAGTGCAGGCCGCGCAGCACGTTTTTCTGCGATTTCGAGTGGTTGTCCTGCACGAAGTCCGAGGTAATGCCGAGTTCGGCGAAGGTGCGCCGGTTCCAGCTTTCGAAGAAAAAGCCGCGGTCGTCGCCGAACACCTTCGGCTCCAGCAGGACGACATCCGGGATCGAGGTGGGAACGATCTTCATCCTTGTACCCCATGCTTCAGCAGGTTCTGCAGGTACTGGCCATACTGGCTCTTGGCCAGCGGCTCGGCCAGTTTGGCCAGTTGCACGTCGCTGATCCATTTCTGCCGCCAGGCGACCTCCTCGGGGCAGGCGACCTTGAGGCCCTGGCGTTTCTCGATGACCTCGATGAATTGGCCCGCTTCCAGCAGCGACTCGTGGGTGCACCGTGCACCGGGCTTGTTCCCGGTGTTGCGCGGCCTGATTGACCAGGCACGTCGTGCAGGCAAGCGGGCAAGTCAGTACCTGTTACTGGGCTCGGCCTCACTGGATT
>CAIZHL010000405.1 GCA_903932755.1 uncultured beta proteobacterium | reverse complement strand
TGATCGAGGAAATCGTCAAACCGATCATCCCGGAAAGCATGCGTGCCGGCGACATCCGCTACCTCATCAACCCCACCGGCCGCTTCGTCGTCGGCGGCCCGCAGGGCGACTGCGGCCTCACCGGGCGAAAGATCATCGTCGACACCTACGGCGGCGCGGCGCCGCACGGCGGCGGCGCATTCTCCGGCAAGGACCCGTCCAAGGTCGACCGTTCGGCCGCCTATGCCGGCCGCTACGTGGCGAAGAACATCGTCGCCGCCGGACTGGCCAGCAAGTGCCTGGTGCAGATCTCCTACGCCATCGGCGTCGCCGAACCGACCTCGGTCTGGGTCACCACCCAGGGCACCGGCAAGATCGCCGACGACAAGATCGCCGCACTGGTGAAGAAGCACTTCGACCTGCGCCCGAAGGGCATCGTGCAAATGCTCGACCTGCTGCGCCCGATCTACGAAAAGACCGCCGCCTACGGCCACTTCGGCCGCGACGAACCGGAATTTACCTGGGAAAATACGGACAAGGCAGCCGCGCTGCGCGCGGATGCGGGCCTGTAAGGCCCAGGGCCGCAGGCCCTTGTCCGTATTTCGTCGCAGGCTAAGCTGCCGGGATTTTTCGGCAGGTTAAGGCCCGCAGGGCCGGCCGCAGACAAAATCCAATTGCTGCTGCACTGAGGGCCGATGCCGGCCTGTAATCTCCCTGCAAGGCGCAAGGAAATGGCCCGTTCGCGGGCCATTTTTTTTGCCCCGCGCAACCTATGGCAGCGCCCTTGGTCAATAATCGTGCTGACTCTGGAGAACGACATGCACGATCTGGCAAAGAATGTCCTGGGCGGAATCCTGCAGCCCTGCAGCACCGATCCGATGACCGGATTTTTTCGCACCGGCGATTGCCAGGTGACGGAAGAAGACGTCGGCAACCATGGCGTTTGCATCATCGCCACGGCGGAGTTTCTGGCATTTTCGAAATCGCGCGGCAACGACTTGTCCACCCCGCACCCGGAATTCGAGTTCCCCGGCGTCAAGCCCGGGCAGCGCTGGTGCCTGTGTTCCGCGCGCTGGCAGGAAGCCCTGCAGGCCGGCATGGCACCGCAGGTGGTGCTCGAATCGACCTCCGCCGCGGCGCTGGAAGTGGTGCGCCTGGGCGACCTCAAGCGCTACGCGGTGAAACTCGATCAGGAGAAATGATGAGTAACTTCTACAAACTATCCGCCAAAGCCCTGGACGGTTCCACGCGCTCGATGCAGGACGTCAAGGGCCGGGTCCTGCTGATCGTCAATGTCGCCAGCGGCTGCGGATTCACGCCGCAATATGCCGGGCTCGAAGCCCTGTGGCGCAAGTACGGCGAACGCGGGCTGACGGTGCTGGGCTTTCCCTGCAACCAGTTCGGCGGCCAGGAGCCGGGCAGCGATGCCGAGATCGGCGAATTCTGCAGCCTGACCTATGACGTGACTTTCCCGATGTTCGCCAAGGTCGATGTCAATGGCGAAAATACCCACCCGATCTTCGCCTTCCTCAAGAAAGGCGCGCCCGGCCTGCTCGGCAGCGAAGGCATCAAATGGAACTTCACCAAGTTCCTGGTCGACCGCGAGGGCAGGGTGGTCGACCGCTACGCCTCGGCGACCAAGCCGGAGGACATGGCAGGCGATATCGAGCGGCTGCTTTGATCGACGGGCAGCGCTGAATAATCCGCCATTCCGGCGCAAGCCGGAATCCAGTCGGCGGTCGTTACTGGATCCCGGGTCAAGCCCGGGATGACGTGTTTTCACCGGCGTGACGGCGTCTTCAGCGCTGCCTCAGCGCCGCGTCCACCAACGCTTTCAGCTGTTCGAAACCGAAACTCGGCAGCGGTTTGCCGTTCACGAAGAAGTCCGGCGTCTTGCTCACCCTCAGGGTTTGCGCATCGAGCAGATCCTGTTCGATGACGGCGGTGATTTCGGGCGCGGCCATGTCTTTGCGCAGTTGCTGCAGGTCGAGGCCGGCCCTTTCCAGGTGCGGCCAGATGCGTTCCACCTGCACCGCGTGGTTCCGGGTCCAGTCGGCCTGCGCCGCCAGCAGGCCCTCCAGCGCCGGCCAGAACTTGCCCTGCTTGCGCGCGGCTTCGAGCGCCGCCACGACCTGGTCGGAACCCTTGTGGAAAGGCGCGTAGCGCAGCACCAGGCGGATCTTGTCGGGGTTCGCGGCGAGCATCTGCTTGACCAGCGGATAGAAGGCGGCGCAGGTTTCGCAGGCCGGATCGAGAAACTCCACGATCACCACCGGTGCCTCGGCCCGGCCCAGGGCCGGCGAGTGCATGCGCACCAGCGCCGGGTTGTTCGCCGCGACGGGCTGGCCGTCCTGTTCTTCGTGCTCGACGTTGTAGAGCAGGGCGGCGACGATGAAGCCCAGCATAAGGAGAACCACGGCGACCGTAAACAGGGTTTTCTGCTTCATGTGCGACTCCGCAAGTGCGCCGCGACCAGCAGCGCGATGATGGTGGAAAACGCCGCCAGCGACAGCAGCGGAATGGTGAGGAAGCCGAACCATTCGATGACGGTTTGCGAGCACGGTACCCCGCGCGTGCAGGGCTTGATGCTTTCCGGAATCACCCCGGCGACCAGCAACTGGTGAAACGCCGCAAAGCCGCAGCCGGGGATCGCCAGCACCAGCCCGTAACGGACGACCTTGAGGTCGAGCGGGAACAGGCCGAGCGGCAGGATCAGCGCCAGCGGAAACATGAAAATGCGCTGGTACCAGCACAGCACGCAGGGCGGCAGCTGCATCACCTCGCCGAAGAACAGCGCACCGAGGGTGGATGCGCCGGCCACCAGCCAGGCGCCGAAAACCATCAGCCATGGCGCGCTTGCGCCTTCGCTGCGAGGCACCGCTGCGGGATTGTTCATTGCCTGCCCGCAGCTGACGCTGTCCGCCGCGTCCTCAAACGCCGGCATCCCCGCGCGACGTGCCGGCGGTCAGTCCGGCGGCAACCGGATTAAAAGTCGGCGCTGGCAACACGGCGGGGAACTCCACGCTGTCCAGCGTGGTGGTGCCGATGAACTGGCCCATCGCAAAATGCCGCTCGGTCATGGCCACCTGGCGGCCATCGACGGTCCGATAGTCTTCGTAGCCCGTGGCGAATTCCATCGAGGAATTGTTGATCGAAAGGATCCCCCGCGACCGGCGGATCAGCAGCGTCGCCGGATCGATTTCGACGATCAGCCGGATGCCCTCCTGCACCTGCCATTCCAACACCCTGGCCGGCTTGCCCGCGCCGTCGGGAAGGGTGCCGAGGTCGCTCACGCGCTGCGCGTTCTCCTGCAGGCGCCAGGGCAGCGCCATGCGCGCCGCCTGCAGCACCAGCGCCCCGCGGAAAGCGGCCGGGGCCGGCTGGCCCTGTTGCCAGGCTTCGGCGCCGCGCAGAAGGCGCGATTCGGCGCCGCCGGCATAGCGGATCTCGATGCGGAAGCGGTCGGGCGCCTGCCACCAGCGTTCCACCGGACCCTTGCCGCGACGCATCGATTCGGTGCTGCCGCGTTCGTGGATCGCGGCCGGCGCCGCGCCGCCGCCGTGGGCGGCGGCCACCCTGGCGAGGAACTCGCCGGTATCGGCCAGCGCCGGCGCCGACAGCGCCAGCCAGAGCAGGCAGGCGGCCAGCGCCTTGCCTGCGCGTGCCGCCATGAATGCCCGTGCCGTTTGAACGTCCGGGCGCTTGCGGCAAGCGCTGCTGGTGGTGCGACGGGTCTGGATCATGGTGCGGGCGGGACGCAAGGGAGGTATGGCCGGTATCCTAGCAGCTTGCCGCAACAGGCGGCCCCGCCGCCGCTGGCTGGCCGGAGCATCAGCGGACTTTGCGGCAGGGATTTGTGGCAGAGTAGCCGGCGATGGCGAAGCGGCGCAGGACCGCGATCAAGGGGAGGATATGACATGAACAGGACAAGTGTGGCGGTGCTGGGACTGCTCGCCCTGCTGGCGTCGGCGCCGGCAGCCGCGCAAACGGCCGGTGCCGGCGCCAAGGCCGGCGGCAAGCAGGCGTCGCAGAACCGCATGGTGTTCCAGATCAACGAAGACGATTCGCGCAAGTGGCACACGGTGCTGGCCAACCTCAACAACGTGCAGGAAGAGTTGGGGGGCAAGGGCGAAATCTCGGTGGTCGTGATCGGGCCGGGGCTGGGCATGCTCAAGCTCGACGCGCTGACCGCCAACGGGGTGCTGGACGCCATGGCCGCCGGCGTGCGCTTCGTCGCCTGC
>CAIZHL010000404.1 GCA_903932755.1 uncultured beta proteobacterium | reverse complement strand
TTTATCGTGTTCCCCGACTCCCATCAATACAAGCTGCTCAAGCTCATCGAGGCCAACCCCGCAATTCAGCAGCGGGAAATGGCCAAAGAGATGGGCGTCAGCCTGGGCAAGGCTAACTACTGTCTGCGGGCACTGGTCCAGAAGGGCCTGGTCAAGATGGACAATTTCCGCCGCAATGACAACAAGCTCGCCTATACCTACCTGCTTACGCCCAGCGGGATTGAGGCAAAGGTGCTTCTCACCGTCAGCTTTCTGAAGCACAAGGTTGCTGAATACGAAGCCATCCGCAAGGAGATCGAAGAGCTGCGGCAGGATGCCGAAAGAAACGCCACGATATGAGCCCGCTACACGAAACGGTGGCTGAGCTGCGCAAGACCCCCGGGCGCGGTCTCGCGGCAACCGTTTGTCTGCCTCTGCCCCTACCCGATGACGGAGTTTTCGCGGCAAGCCTGCCGTGGTACGTCGTACATACCAAAGTCCGGCAGGAGCAGACCGCGCGCGAGAACCTTGCCCGCCAGGGCTACACCGTCTATCTGCCGCGGATCAAGCGCTTGAAACGCATCCGTGGTCGTCAGCAGGCGCAAATGGAACCCCTGTTTCCGCGCTATCTTTTTCTGCAACCCGGATCAAGCGCCCACTCGATTGCCCCGGTGCGTTCCACCCTGGGCGTCGTGACCATCGTGCGTTATGGCCAGGAACCCGCCGTAATGCGGCCGGAGACCTTGAGCAGCATTGTCGATTTCGAAGCCCGCTGGAACCAGTCCGGAGATGAAGAGATCAGCCCCTTCCAGCGCGGTGAGCTGGTTCGCGTCGTCGATGGCCCGTTGTCGGGGCTTGAAGGGCTGATATCGGGTGTTTCCCAGGAAAGGGTCGTCGTCCTGATGCAACTGCTCGGAGCCGACACACGGGTGAGTCTGAGTCATCATCAACTGTTGGTTGTCAACTAGCTGACTGCTTGGCGAACAGGTGATTCACAGCAATTGATTTCCGTGGCTCGATGATGTCGGGTGTCGGGGTTGTCGCAAACCTCAGAAGTATCGAAGCAAGCATTTGCTGTGCGCCGCGGCGCACGGGCATGGCGGTAGCGTGTCCAACTCTTCTGCGAATCAGGCGTCACCCGTTTTTGCGCTGCGAGTCAGCGCGCTGTCGCGTCGGCCAATCTGCAACAATTGAAACCCAAGTGCGAACTACTCAACCTGTCCAGGCACTCCTGAATCGACTGTGGCGCCACGTCAGCCGTCGGCGTCGCGGACAGTTCGGACTGCTGCTGATCCTCATGGTCCTGGCCTCGGCGGCAGAGATTGTCAGCATCGGGGCAATACTGCCATTTCTGGCGGTACTTACGGTACCCGACAGGATTTTCAATCATCCGGCAGCACAGCCGTTCATTCAAATCAGCGGACTGACTTCGGCCAATCAACTGCTTTTGCCGCTCACGATTGCATTCGGCGTGGCCGCCCTGGCAGCCGGAGGCATGCGCTTGCTGCTGGCATGGGCCAGTATCCGTCTCGCGTTCGCAACCGGTGCCGATTTGAGCATAAGTATTTACCGGGGGACCTTGTACCAGGCCTACTCCGTGCATGTGGCGCGTAACAGCAGCGAAGTCATCACCGGGATAATCACCAAGGTCAACGGCGTGATCCACTCGGTCATCAGTCCGATGTTGATGCTTCTGAGTTCAGCCTTCATGCTGTTGGCGATACTAATTGTGCTGCTGGCCGTCGAGCCATACATCTCCTTCGCCGCGTTTGCGGGATTTGGCTTGATCTACCTGTTGATCATTCGTATTACCCGGGCGCAGAAGCTTCGCAACGGACAGAGGATTGCGCGGGAATCGACGCAGGTATTCAAGTCCTTGCAGGAGGGCCTTGGCGGCATTCGCGATGTCCTGCTTGATGGCAGCCAGGCAGCGTATTGCCGGATATACCGATCGGCCGATCTCCCTTTGCGGCGCGCACAGGGCGACAACCAGTTTGTCGCACAGAGTCCGCGCTATGTCGTCGAGGCGCTCGGAATGACGCTCATTGCGGCTCTTGCCTATGTTCTGGCGCAACAGGCCGATGGGATCGGCAAAGCCATTCCGGTGCTCGGCGCATTGGCGATAGGCGCACAGCGCTTGCTGCCGCTAATGCAAAACGCCTATATGGCATGGTCCTCCATTCAAGGAGGCCAGGCGTCGTTCCAGGATGCCCTCGATCTGCTCGATCAGCCTTTGCCGGCACACGCAAACGAGCTGGCGCCGAAACCGATCCCGTTTCATCACCGGATTCGCTTGAGTCAACTTTCGTTTCGCTATGGCCCGCAGCTTCCATGGGTTCTGCAAGACCTGAACCTCGTTATCGACAAAGGAAGCCGCATCGGCCTTATCGGAACGACCGGCAGCGGCAAGAGCACATTGATCGATATTGTGATGGGCCTGTTGAGCCCGACGCAAGGAACCCTTGAGATAGACGACCAGACTGTTACCCCGGCCAACCATCGTGCCTGGCAGACTCATATCGCCCACGTCCCGCAAGCGATATTCCTCACCGACAGCACCATCGAGGAAAACATCGCCTTTGGCGTGCCGACAAGCCAGATCGATCGCGAGAGGGTCAGGCGGGCTGCGCAGCAGGCCCAGATCGCGGAGGCGATCGAGACATGGCCGAAGCAATACCAGACCATCGTGGGCGAGCGAGGAATCCGCCTTTCCGGCGGCCAACGCCAAAGAATAGGCATTGCCCGGGCGCTCTACAAACGGGCCGACGTGATAGTTTTCGACGAAGCGACCAGTGCGCTTGACGATGAAACCGAGCGGGCGGTCATGCAGGGCATCGAAGGCTTGAGTGCCGATTTGACAATCATCATCATCGCGCATCGCCTGACGACCTTGAAGAATTGCACGCAGATCGTCGAACTCGGCGACGGACGTGTTCGCCGGATCGGAACATATCAGGAAATCGTTACCAAGGCGGCATGAGTGCCGACCAGAAAAGGAAAGTAGAAAAGCCATGCTGAACAACTCATCGATACTGATTACAGGCGGCACCGGCTCATTCGGCAGCACCTTTGTGCCGATGACTCTGGCCAAGTACAACCCGAAGCGTCTTGTCATTTATTCCCGCGACGAGATGAAGCAGTGGGAAATGGCGCAGCGGTTCGTGGGAGACCGCCGGGTGAGCTTCATTATCGGTGACGTGCGTGACAAGGGCCGCCTGGCGCGGGCGCTGGATGGCATCGAATACGTGGTTCACGCCGCAGCGACCAAAATCGTGCCGACAGCCGAATACAACCCGTTCGAATGTATCAAGACCAATATCGACGGTGCGATGAATCTCATCGATGCCTGTATCGATCGCGGGATCAAGCGCGTGGTGGCCCTGTCGACAGACAAGGCCAGCAATCCGATCAATCTGTATGGCGCGACGAAACTCGCATCCGACAAGCTTTTCGTTGCCGGCAACGCCTATGCCGGAACGCACGAAACCCGGTTTGCCGTGGTTCGCTACGGCAATGTGATGGGCTCGCGGGGATCCGTCATTCCATTTTTCATGTCCCTGGCCCATACAGGCGTTCTGCCGATTACCGATACCCGCATGACCCGCTTCATGATCACTCTGGAACAGGGCGTCGAACTTGTTTGGCACGCATTCGATGACATGCAGGGCGGCGAGATCTATGTCAAGAAGATTCCATCGATGACGATACTCGATATTGCAAACGCCGTTGCGCCGGAGGCGAAACACAGGATCATCGGCATTCGGCCCGGCGAGAAAATTCACGAGCAGATGATCGGGGTCGAAGACGCGCCGAACACCTTCGCCTACAAGAACCATTTTAAGATACTGCCGATGATACATAACTGGTCTTCCGACCCTTCGCGAATAAATGACGGCATCAAGGTTGACGACGGCTTCATGTATTCCTCTGACAACAACACCGAGTGGATGTCGGCCGATACGCTGCGGAACTGGATTGATTCGAATCGCAGCAAGGTTGGGGCGATCTGATTCCATATGCCGTCGAACATCCTTCTCACCGGCGGATCAGGGCTTCTTGCGCTCAACTGGGCAGCTGAAATCCGGGATCGCCACAAGATAGTCCTGGGGCTCCATGAGCGGTCGGTGGTGCTGTCCGGAGTTGAGGCGCAGAAGGTTGACCTCGAATCTGCCGATGGATTGGCGCGCACGATTGAGGCAGGCAAATTTGATCTGGTGATCCATACGGCCGGCTTCACCAGCGTTGAAGAATGCGAAGCCAGGCCGGATCACGCTTGGCACGCCAATGTGCAACTTGCCAGCAACGTTGCCGCGGCGTGTGCCGGAACAGGATCCCTCCTGGTGCATATTTCAACCGACCATCTCTTTTCGGGAAATGAAATCCGGGTCAGTGAAGACCATCCGGTCGCGCCGCAGAATGTCTATGGACGGACGAAGGCAGAAGCAGAGCGGCAGGTGCTTGCGATCAATCCAAATGCGCTCGTGGTGCGAACGAACTTTTATGGATGGGGTACCCGCTATCGGAACTCGTTCAGCGACGCGATACTTGGAAGGCTTCGCTCGGGGGCGGAGATCAGCTTGTTCAGTGATGTCTTTTACACCCCGATTCTGATCGAAGTGCTCGTAAGGGCAGTGCATGACCTTGTTCGGTTGAAGGCTCGCGGCGTCTATCATGTGGCAGGAGACGAGCGACTCTCGAAGCACGAGTTCGGGCTCAGGATTGCCAAGGCGTTTGGATTGGATTCCGGTCTTATAAAGTCGGGCATGTTCGCTTCGCAGGAAGCACTGGTCAGGCGTCCGTTCGACATGAGTCTCTCGAACGAAAAGATCAGCAAATTGCTCGATAGAAAACTCGGCGGCGTTGATGAGCAACTAGACAGGCTACGCCGGCAAGAAGAGGACGGTCTCGCCCGGGAGTTGCGTCAGCTATGATTCCCTACAGTCGCCAGGACATCAATCAGGATGATATTGACGCAGTCGTGGATGTGCTGCGCTCAGACTTTCTCACCCAAGGGATGGTCGTCCCGGAGTTCGAACGAGCCGTTTCGAGCTACTGCGGCGTCCAGCACGCGGTTGCCGTCAATAGTGCAACCAGCGCCCTTCACATCGCCTGCCTGGCCTTGGGCGCGGGCAAAGGTGATCTGGTCTGGACGACGCCGATTACCTTTGTTGCCAGCGCCAACTGCGCACTCTATTGCGGCGCCACCGTCGATTTCGTCGATATCGATCCGCACACCTACAACATGAGCGTCGGACGCCTGGCGGAAAAGCTGGCATCGGCGGCGAAGACCGGCCGTCTGCCCAAGGTCGTGATCCCCGTGCATCTTTGCGGCCAGTCCTGCGACATGGAGGGTATCCACGCACTCAGCCGGCAATATGGCTTCAGGATCATCGAAGATGCTTCGCATGCGATAAGCGGCCGCTACAAAGAAGAGCGCATCGGCAACTGTCGTTACAGCGACATCACCGTATTCAGCTTTCACCCGGTAAAAATAATCACCTCGGGCGAGGGCGGCATGGCATTGACCAACGATGCGCTCCTGGCCAAGAGATTGCGCTTGCTGCGCAGCCATGGCATCACCAGCGATGCGGCCGAAATGCAGGCAAGGCCACCCCTGGAAATCTGGAACTACCAGCAGACGGGCCTGGGTTTCAACTACCGCATGACCGACATTCTTGCCGCACTGGGTTTGAGCCAGATGCGGCGGATCGGTGAGTTTCTTGCCAGGAGGCACGCAATTGCGAGTAGATATGACGAAGCCCTGGCGAACCTGCCTGTGGTCGTCCCGTGGCAGCATCCTGAAAGCTATTCGAGCTACCACCTTTACGTCATTCGCTTAAAGCTTGGTGAAATCGGAAGGACTCAGCGCGAGGTGTATGACGCACTCAGAGCTGCAGGCGTTCTCGTCAATCTGCACTACATCCCTGTTTACCGCCAACCCTACTACGAGCAGATGGGGTTTGCCGTGGGATACTGTCCTGAAGCAGAGCGTTTCTATTCAGAAGTAATCAGCATCCCAATGTATCCGGCACTGGCAGAAGCAATACAAGAGCAGGTTGTGTTGGCGATTTGCGGGGCGCTAGGGGCATGAATATCGCCATCATTCCAGCCCGTGGCGGCAGCAAGCGTATCCCCCGCAAAAACATCAAAACCTTCTGCGGCAAGCCGATGATTGCCTATGCCATCATTGCCGCAAGAGAATCGGGCCTTTTTGAACACATTGTCGTTTCGACCGATGACGAAGAAATCGCCAAGATTGCCAAAGAATGGGGCGCTGAAACACCGTTTGTTCGGCCAGTCGAATTGGCAAATGACTACACTGCAATAGTTCCCGTCATCGCCCATGGCATTGAGGCCTGCCGTACCCTCGGATGGTTATTTGAGAAGGTTTGTTGCATTTTTCCCGGGGTGCCATTCATCCAGATTGATGATCTGAGGGGTGCACTTGCTACCTTGACCAATGGCGAGACAGATTTCTGCTTTCCGGTCACGGAATATCCATCTGCTATTCAGCGCGCACTCAGGCAATTGAGCAACGGAAAGATGCAACCGTTTTACCCTCAATTTGAAATAACAAGAACGCAGGACTTGGAGCCGGCTTATTACGATGCAGGGCAGTTCTATTGGGGTAAAGCCGAGACATGGCTAAAATACCCGAAGATTCATAGTGGTGGAGTGGGCTACGTGATTCCCAATTGGCGTGTTGTTGATATTGATACGCAGGACGATTGGAAAAGGGCCGAACTCATTTTTTGCGCACTTGAGATCAACGCAACGAAATAGGCTTTTTGATACAGGAAACCTTAATGACATTCAAAACCGAACAAGAGGCCTTTTGGTCCGGTGACTTTGGCACTGAATATATCAAACGTAATCAAGGCGAGTCGTTGCTAGCCTCCAATTTAAACTTTTTCTCAAAGGCACTACGCGATGCTAGAAATTTAAGAAACTGCATCGAATTTGGTGCCAATATTGGCATGAATCTCAAGGCACTAAAATTACTGTACCCAGCAATGGAATTACATGCAATTGAAATTAACTTCGACGCCGTACATGAGTTGGAACAAGTCATACCACCAGATCATGTTTACCACAGCTCGATTTTGGATTGGTCCCCCTCTCGTACATGGGATTTGGCGCTGATCAAAGGTGTACTTATACACATTAACCCGGATGCGTTAAAACAGGTTTACGACAAGCTCGTTGCTGCAACGAATCGTTATTTGATGGTCGCTGAATACTACAACCCAGTGCCAGTTTCCATACCTTATCGTGGGCACATCGATCGTCTATTTAAACGCGATTTTGCAGGGGAAATTATGGAACGACACCCGGACGTTAAATTGGTTGATT
>CAIZHL010000403.1 GCA_903932755.1 uncultured beta proteobacterium | reverse complement strand
TCGGTGGAGGACATGAAGATCCTGTTCGACGGCATTCCGCTCGACAAGGTCTCGGTCTCGATGACCATGAACGGCGCAGTGCTGCCGATCCTCGCCGGCTACGTGGTGGCAGCCGAGGAGCAGGGCGTTTCCCAGGCGCAGTTGAGCGGCACCATCCAGAACGACATCCTCAAGGAGTTCATGGTCCGCAACACCTATATTTTTCCGCCCGAACCCTCGATGCGCATCATCGCCGACATCATCGGCTACACGGCGCAGAACATGCCGAAGTTCAACTCGATCTCGATTTCCGGCTACCACATGCAGGAAGCCGGTGCGACCCAGGCGCTGGAACTGGCCTTCACCCTGGCCGACGGCCGCGAATACGTGAAGACGGCGCTGGCCTCGGGCATGGATGTCGATGCCTTCGCCGGGCGGCTGTCGTTCTTCTGGGCGATAGGCATGAACTTCTACCTCGAGATCGCCAAGATGCGCGCCGCGCGCCTGCTCTGGTGGCGCATCATGAACGAGTTCCAGCCGAAGAACCCGAAGTCGCTGATGCTGCGCACCCACTGCCAGACCTCGGGCTGGTCGCTGACCGAGCAGGACCCCTACAACAACGTGGTGCGCACCACCATCGAAGCCATGGCGGCGGTGTTCGGCGGTACGCAAAGCCTGCACACCAATTCGCTCGACGAAGCCATCGCGCTGCCGACCGAGTTCAGCTCACGCATCGCGCGCAACACCCAGTTGATCATCCAGGAAGAGACGCACATCACCAACGTAATCGACCCCTGGGCGGGCAGCTACATGATGGAAAAGCTGACCCAGGACATCGCCGATGAAGCCTGGCGCATCATCGAAGATGTGGACAAGATGGGCGGCATGACCCAGGCCGTGCAAAGCGGCTGGGCAAAGCTGCAGATCGAAACCTGTGCCGCGCAGAAGCAGGCGCGCATCGATTCCGGCAAGGACGTCATC
This sequence comes from uncultured beta proteobacterium, assembly GCA_903932755.1. Classification (GTDB taxonomy): domain Bacteria; phylum Pseudomonadota; class Gammaproteobacteria; order Burkholderiales; family Rhodocyclaceae; genus Sulfuritalea. Next base: position 2,126 of record CAIZHL010000403.1, on the reverse strand, counting down.
GTCGGCGTGAACAAGTACAAGTTGAAGGAAGAAGCGGCAATTGACACGCTCGACGTCGACAACCACGCCGTGCGCGATTCACAGGTGGCGCGCCTGAAGTCCATCCGCGCCAGCCGCGACAACGCGGCGGTGCAAGCCGCTCTCGACGCACTGACTGCGGCGGCGAAGGACAAGACCGGCAACCTGCTTGACCTCAGCATCAAGGCGATCCGCCTGCGCGCTACGGTGGGTGAGATCTCCGACGCCCTGGAGAAAATCTACGGTCGCCACCGCGCCACCAACCAGACCGTGTCCGGCGTTTATAGTGCGGCTTTCGGCGAGGACGGGACCATGAAGGAAATCCGCGACCTGATCGACAACTTCGCGGCAGCCGAGGGTCGCCGGCCGCGCATCATGATCGCCAAGCTGGGCCAGGACGGCCACGACCGCGGCGCCAAGGTGGTGGCCACGGCTTTTGCCGATCTCGGCTTCGATGTCGACGTTGGCCCGCTGTTCCAGACCCCGGAAGAAGCCGCGCGCCAGGCCATCGAGAACGACGTCCATGCCGTCGGCGTGTCGACGCTGGCCGCCGGCCACAAGACGCTGGTGCCGGCGCTGATCAAAGCCCTGCGCAGCCAGGGCGCCAACGACATCGTGGTCTTCGTCGGCGGCGTGATTCCGGCGCAGGACTACGACCAGCTCTACAAGGATGGCGCCGCCGGCATCTTCGGCCCGGGCACGCCGATCCCGCAGTGCGCCCACGAAGTGCTGCGCGCCATTCGCGCCGCCCACCTGCCGGCCAGCGCTTGATCCGGTTCATGCGTCCGATGCCCGAACTGGGCCAGTCCGAAGTGGATGCGCAGGACCTTGCGCTGGTCGAAGGCCTGCTCGCCGGCAAGCGTCGCGCGCTGGCCAAGGCCATCACCCTGGTCGAGTCGACACGCAGCGACCACGGGTTACGCGCGCAGAAACTGTTGGCCGCGGTTCTGCCCCATGCCGGGCGTTCTCTGCGCATTGGAATCTCCGGCGTGCCGGGCGTGGGCAAGTCGACTTTCATCGAAGCATTGGGCATGTTTTTGATCGGGCGCGGCCACCGCATTGCGGTGCTGGCTGTTGATCCCTCGTCGACCGTGCATGGCGGCTCGATCCTCGGCGACAAGACGCGCATGGAACTCCTCTCGCAGCGGGAGGAAGCCTTCATCCGGCCGACGCCATCGTCGGGCAGCCTCGGCGGCGTCGCCGAACACACACGTGAGGCGCTGCTGTTGTGCGAAGCGGCGGGCCACGACATCATCATCGTCGAGACAGTCGGCGTCGGCCAGTCGGAAACCGCGGTCGCCGGCATGACCGACTGCTTTGTCCTGCTGCAGCTGCCCAACGCCGGCGACGACCTGCAGGCGATCAAGAAGGGCATCATGGAACTCGCCGACCTGGTGGTATTCAACAAGGCCGACATCGATCCGGCTGCGGCGCAACTGGCCGCCGCGCAAATGCGCTCTGCGCTGTCAATGCTGCACCCGGCTTCCCCCAATTGGCAGCCGCCGGTGATGACGCTTTCTGCGACGCGCAAGGATGGGCTGGAGGAGTTCTGGCAGTTGCTGGAAAAGTTCCGCGACACACTGGGCGCCAGCGGCGAATTTGCCGCCCGGCGTCGCCATCAGGCCCTGGCCTGGATGTGGCAACGGGTGGACAGCGGCTTGCGCGAGGGCTTTCGCCGCCATCCGGCGGTGCGCGACACGCTGGCCGCCACCGCTACGGCGGTGGAAGCCGGTAGCATTACGCCGACGGCAGCGGCGCAACGTCTGCTGGACCTGGCCGGACAATAAAACGAAATATTTGCAGATTTTCGGGAGAAGCAAACATGCATGAAATCATCAACCAACTGGATGAAAAGCGTCGGCGGGCGGCGCTGGGCGGTGGCCAGAAGCGCATAGACGCCCAGCACGCCAAGGGCAAGCTGACGGCGCGCGAGCGCATCGAACTGCTGCTCGACGACGGCACCTTCGAAGAGTGGGACATGTTCAAGGAACACCGCTGCGTCGATTTCGGCATGGGCGAGCAGGAGAAGATTCCGGGCGATGGCGTGGTCACCGGCTACGGCACCATCAACGGCCGCATGGTCTTCGTCTTCTCGCAGGATTTCACGG
>CAIZHL010000402.1 GCA_903932755.1 uncultured beta proteobacterium | reverse complement strand
CGCGTAACTGGTGTTGCTGCGCACGGCATGGTACTTCGCCAACTGAGTGACAGCGACGGTATAGATGCCCGCTGCCGCCGTGGTATCGGCCGAGGCGGAGAGGATAGTGGCGTCCGACACCGCTGCCGCACGGCTGGTAAACGTCGCCGCCAGGGTCAGTGCCTTGGCGGTCGATTGCACGGACGACAGCGCACCCTTTAGCGAGCCGTAGGCCGTGAGCTTGGCCTGAAAACCGGCTTCCCGGGTGTTCAGCGCCTTGGCGGGCGCCTGCTCGATTTCCATCAACCTGGTGACGAGGCCATTGATGTCGAGCCCCGAGCCGAGCCCGGGAGATGAAAGTCCAGCCATGTCAGTATTCTCCTGTACGACAACTATAACGGTAACGCCAGCGGAATCTGAAGGACTCCCCGCAAGAGCGCTGGCGCTGAAGCCGGCTAGAGCCCCAGCGTGATCCGGGCATTGGCGAAGCGTGCCTCTATCCGCGGAAAATGCACGACGAACCGCCCCCAGTCGATATCCATGCGGGCGCAGGACAAATTCGACAATTCGGGCACCCGGGAGTCTTCGCAGCCACCCAGATCAAGCGCGTGGCTCAGCACTTCCGCAATGTGCACGACATCGGCCAGTTCATTTTCCGGGTCGTTCTGGTCCGACACGTGATGCCCGGCAATCGCGTCCGCTACGGCCTCCGGCAGTTTCCAGAGCCTGGCCAGTTCACCGCCGACATGCGCATGATCGACCCCGATAAGCTCGCGTTCGATCGGGACGATGTCGGTATCGCGCGCGCGCCTTGCCAGCAGGACCCGGGCGTAGGCCTCGGGATCGAAGGCAACCAGCAGCAACTGGCCGATGTCGTGCAGCAGGCCGGCGGTGTAGGCGGCATTCACGTCCAGCCCGACAGTGTGCGCCACGTCCTGGGCGCAAACGGCCACCCCAACGCTGTGCAGCCAGAGCCCCTGGGCATTGAAGGGCGGGACGGACTTGAAGCGATCAATGATTGCCGTGGCGAGGGTGATGTCGCGCACCCGGTTGATGCCCAGCAGCAGGATGGCCTGGCGCACCGAATCAACCCGGCCGCTGGCACCCAGCGCGCCGGCATTGGCCGCCGCCAGAATGTGCCCCACCACCGCCTGATCGTTGACGATATGCGTGCTGAGCAGATCGACATTGGCATCCTCGTCGCCCAGCATTTCCAGAATCCTGGTCACGATTTGCGGCAACGCGGGCAGCGCGTCCGCGCTGGCCAGGACCTGCTCGACGGTAAACAGCATGCTCACCGGACTAACCTCCCCCCAACCCCCTCCCAGGAGGGGGTGTCGAGGCTTCGCCGCTGGGCTCCGCAGGTTGGCTGCGCCCCCCTTGGGGCGGCCCGGCGGTGGGCACTCATGAGGCCGCTTGCCGCCGGTAGTCGGCGATCGCGACCCCCAGATTCTTTCGCGCCGCACTGCCATCGCCGCGGAACAGATGGGAAACACGAACCGTCGCCGTGGCCACGTCCTGCTCGATCTGCGCCGCGTCACGGGTCTCTTTTTGCATGACATGGACGAACTCGACGCCGCGCTGAATCAGGCGCCGCAACTGATCGGCGTCAAGCTCCGCGCCGGCGGGCAGCAACACGGCGCCATCGGCGCGGTGCACGGACTGGGCCAGGCGCGTGCCCGGGGCCAGGCCCAGAATCGGAATGCAAACATCGCGCTCGCCCGGCACCGACACGCCGCGCGCCGGCGCGGCGCCGGGCCGCCTGCCCGCGGTCAGGCCCGGCCTGGTCGCGGCCGAGTCCGCCGCGCTCGGGCCGCTGGTGGACGGGCGTTCTTCGCTCTTGCCCGTGAATCTGCTGAAAAATCCCATTAAAGGTCTCCTGGCGGGAACGGTCTTGGTGTTTATCCGGCCTTGCCAGTCGCCGTGACCCCATCCAATGCGGCGCAGCGCGGCCAGTGCGGGAATAGTCCCAAAGGAAGCGTGATTTGTCCATCCGTGAATGACGCGACAGACTGCGCAATCTACGTAGTTTCGCTGACCGGGGCTTCCCGAGCCTGACCCCGATCATTTGAGTTCGGGGGCGCTGCACGGCTTTATCACGCAGCGCAGCAAAGCGCGACGCTTGGCGCGACTTTCGTAAAACTCGCAAGCGCCTCCAGAAATACCGTCACGCCGCCGTAGCGCCAGCGCCGACTTTTCGTTTCGGCGTAACGCCTGCTCTGAAACTCCGCTGCACTTCGTTTGGCGCACACGGGCAAAAGCCCACACCGGCGAACCGGGCGGGCTTTGCTGTTCCTGCGGCCTTCCTTGTGGGAAGGCGTCAGGCTTTCTGCTTGACCAATATCCCTTGCAGACGATCGAGCGAACGGGCGATCTCGAGCATTTCCTGCGAGGGAATCTGCCGGATCAGTTCGCCGGACTCCCTGTCGGTCACGCGGACGATGGTCTTGCCGCTGCTGTCATCAATGGCAAAATCCAGGCTGTTGTTGCTGATGGCCTGAATTTGCACCTTGACTTTGGCAACCGCTTGCTCGACATTTGCCCGCTCGGGAACTGCGGGTGCCTGGCTGGATTGGCCGGGCAAAGTCTGAATCTGTACGGCTGCCGGTTGTGGCGCGGCAGCGGCCTGCGGTGCGCCTCCTTGCG
>CAIZHL010000401.1 GCA_903932755.1 uncultured beta proteobacterium | reverse complement strand
TCAGCTGGATTTCGCCGCTGGCGCGCGCGCTGCTGAAGGCGCGCGAAGGCGACACGGTGCGCTTCGACAGCCCCGGGGGCTTGCGCGAACTGGATGTGATCGAAGTCCGTTACGAATGAACGCCTAAGGGGAATACTCCCCCTTGACCGGACCATCCTTGACGCCGAGGAACTTCTCGATTTCCTGCTCGATGTACAGGGCCTGGTCGCTGTTCTCCAGGCCGCCGACGAACTTGATGCTGCGTCCGTCGCGGGTCAGGGCATTGAGGTCGTAGCTCACCGTGGTGCCGTTGCGCGAAGTGGAAATCATTTCCTTGGCGTAGAGCTGCTTGATCGCCGACGAATCCATTTCACGGTTGCCGAACCACGGCAGGGGACCGTGGCGCACAGAGACCTTGCCGCGGCCGACCGTGATGCGGGTGCGGTTCAGCCAGCCGCACAGCGCGTAATAGGTGATGCCGACGCCGACCGCCACATGGATCAGGGGGAAGTAGAAAAACATCGAATCCATTCCACCCTTGAATTCCCCAAGCATCGAATACCAGGAGAAGAGGAAGCCGTCCCAGAACACGGCAAAAGCCGTGATGAACAGCACCTGCGACCCGAACCAGGTGCGGACTATCTCGATCTCGGAACCGCGGCGGTTGATTTCCAGTTTGTCGGGCAGGCCGACTTCGATGCGGTCATCCATCTTTCCTCTCCTCTTTGTCGCGCCAAGCTTCCTGTCAAAGCCCAAACACACTGCAGGCATTTCGGCAGTTCGCCTGCCGCCGCCGGGCGAGTCGGGCCGAGACCCTGCGGCTACCGTTTTGCCGAATGGCTCACGCGCGGCGAACGGCGTGGTTTGCCCACAGCAGCAGGCCGAACAGCACCATCGCCCCGGCCTGGTGGGCGGCCCCCAGCGCCACCGGCACCTGCAGCAGCAGCGTGGCGATGCCCAGCGTCACCTGCACCGCCAGCCACAGCGTGAGGGCCGCGGCGGACATGCGCGCGTCGGGGAACTCACTCCAGATGCGCCACGAATACCAGGGAATCAGGCCCATCAGCACCCAGGCGATCAGGCGGTGGTCGAACTGCACCAGGGCCATGTTGGTGAAAAAGTTCAGCCACCACGGCTCGACCATGAAGCTTTCGGGCGGCAGGAAGTGGCCGTTCATCAGCGGGAAGGTGTTGTAGGCCAGCCCGGCGCGGATGCCGGCGACCAGCGCGCCCGACAGCACCATGACGAAGACCAGCGCCACCAGCCAGTTGCCGAAGCGCAGCGTAAAAGTCGGCGCTGGCGATACGGCGCGGCGTTGCAGCATGCCCAGCCCGGTCCAGAACATCAGGCCGAACAGGATGAAGGCCAGCCCGAGGTGGGCGGCGAGCCGGTACTGCGAAACGCGCGGATCATCCACCAGCCCGCTCTTGACCATGTACCAGCCCATCGCGCCCTGCAGTCCGCCGAGGATGAAGAAGCCGAACACCCTGGCCGCCACCACGCCGCGCAAATGGCCGCGCAGCAGGAACCAGACGTAGGGAACGAAGAACACCACGCCGATCAGGCGACCGGAAAGCCGGTGCGCCCATTCCCACCAGAAGATGTACTGGAAACCGTCCAGCGTCATGTCGTGATTGCGCTTGATGAACTCGGGCGTCTGCTGGTACTTGGCGAAGAGTTCCAGCCAGTCGGCGTGGGACAGCGGCGGCAGGGCGCCGATCAGCGGCTTCCATTCGACGATGGAAAGCCCGGAGTGGGTCAGGCGCGTCACGCCGCCCACCACCATGGTCGCGAATACCATGGCGCAGCAGGCGAACAGCCACCAGGCCACGGCGCGTTGCGGATTACTTGCCGTCATTGGCCTTCCAGTGTCCCGATTTGCCGCCGAGCTTTTCCAGCAGGCAGATGTCTTCGATGATCATGCCGCGGTC
>CAIZHL010000400.1 GCA_903932755.1 uncultured beta proteobacterium | reverse complement strand
GTCGCCGACCAGCAGCAGGCGGGCGCTGGGCGCATAGCGGCGTACCGCCTCGAAGGTGGTGAGCACCAGCGGCAGGTTTTTTTCCGGTGCGAGGCGGCCGACATGGGCTACCACCAGATCGTTTTCGCCGACCTTCCAGGCGGCGCGCAGGGCCGCGCTGCGCCGTCCCGGGTGGAACAGCGCGGTATCGACGCCGCGGGCCACGACGCGGATGTCGCGGTAGCCCTGGCGCTGCAGTTCGATCCCGAGTTGCCGGGAGGGCACCAGGGTCATCCGGCTGCGATTGTGCAGGCGCCGTAGATGCGCGGCGACGATGCCTTCCAGCCAGGGGAGCCCGTAGTGCCGGCTGTAGGCATGGAAGTTGGTGTGGAATTCCGACACCACCGGGATGCCGAGTTCGCGTGCCGCGGCGATGGCCGAAGCGCCCAGCGGACCTTCGGTGGCGACCTGCACCACGTCGGGCCGGTCCTTGCGCCACTGGCGACGCAGCAGCCGCGGCGCCGGCAGGCCGAACCTGAGGCCGGCGTAGCCGGGAATCGGCAGGCCGCGCACCAGCGTGGTGGTCAGCCGCGGCGAGGCGGGAGCGACTTCACCGGTGTCAGCAAGGTGCTGGCGCGGCCGCACCAGGCTGACGCGATGGCCGCGCGCGAGCAGGCCCTGCACCATGCGGCCCAGCGTCATGGCGACGCCATTCACCTCGGGCGGGAAGGTTTCGGTGACGACCGCGACATGGAGCGGGTTCGTCATGACCACGGCAGCAGCACCAGCGACCAGACGGCCAGGACATTGATCAGGGCGATCAGCACTGCGGCGCTGCCGATGTCCTTGGCGCGCTTGGAGAGGCGGTGGTCATCCAGAGAAATGCGGTCGATGGCGGCTTCGACCGCCGAGTTGAGCAGTTCGACGACGAGGACCATGAGGACGCTGGCGATCATCAGGGCCTTGTCGATGCCGGGTACCGGCAGCAACAGGGCGACGGGAATCATGATCGCCGCCAGCAGGCTCTCCTGGCGGAAGGCGTCCTCGTTGCGATAGGCCGCTTGAAGGCCCGAGAGCGAATAGCCGAGGGCGTTCCAGACGCGGCGCAGGCCGGTCTGGCCCTTGAAGGGGCTTTCCTGGGCCAGGTTCTCCGTATTCATTGACTGGCAGGCAGGGCCTGGGAGCAGTCGAGCGCGCGCGGCGCACGCAGCAGTTGCCGGTACAAGGCGACCAGCCGGGTGCCCTGGCTGGCGGCATCCCACTCGCGGGCGAAGTCTATGGCTTCGTCGGCCATGATCAGCAGTTTGGTGGGCCGGTTCAGCAGACCGACAAGCTGCCCGGCGAAGCCCTCCGGCGTTTCTGCGGCAGCGATGGCGCCGCGCCCGGGCTTGATGATCTCGGCTGCACCCAGCGCCGGAATGGCCAGTACCGGCAGGCCGATGGCCATGGCTTCGAGCAGCACCAGGCCCTGGGTTTCGGTGCGCGAGGCAAAGGTGAATACGTCGGCGGCGGCGTAGCAGTCGCGCAAGGCGCCATCGCGCGGCAGGTAGCCGACAAAGCGGACGAGCTTCTCGATGCCCAGTTCGGCGGCCTGGCGGCGCAGGGACGGCAAGGCGGGGCCTTCGCCGGCGATCACCAGCACCAGTTGCGGCTGCTGGCGGCACGCCAGGGCTGCCATTTCGAGCAGGAAGCCGATGTTCTTTTCGAACGCGGCGCGGCCGACGAACAGGGCCACCTTGCGTTCCGGTGCGATGTTCCAGGCCTGGCGGAAGCGTTGGCCGTCGCCGCGCAGGAACTGGGACTCCGGCAATCCGGTGGGAATTACGTGCAGCGGTTTGCTCACGCCGTAGTCCTTCAGGGTGTCGGCCATCGGTTGCGACGGCACCACGACGGCATCGAGCGCATTGCATTGCTGGCGCGCCAGGGCGCGGGCGGCAAGGCGCAGGGCGCTCCTGGGCAGGAAGCGGACGTAATGGAACAGGTATTCCTCGAAGTGCGTGTGGTAGGTCGCGATGCAGGGAATCCCGCGTGCCCGCGCCAGGCGCAGGCCGGCATAGTGCGCGGCGAAGGGCGTCTGCACATGCACCACGTCAAAGTCGGCGCTGGCGAGACGGCGATCGAGGTCGGCGAGGGAGCTCCAGCGCATCAGGCGGTCTTCCGGATCGAGCGGCACCGCGCGCGAAGGCAGGCGCACGATGTCCGTGCCGGCGTCGGCCGCGTGATCGGTTCCCGGGTAGTCGGGCGCCACGATCGTGACCTGCGCGCCGGTTTGCTCGATTGCGGCACGGAAGGTCTGCATCGAGGTGGAGACGCCGTTGATGCGCGGAAAATAGACGTCGCTGATCATCAACACGCGCATCCCGCGGCCTTCCCGGCCCGCCGCGGCGGCTTCGGCGATGCTCATGCCGCAACCGCTGCCGCGGGTTTGACGAAATGCCGCATGTAGCGCGAATTCATGCGCGCCATGGGCAGCAGCAGCAGGAGATCGGCCGTGTTGAAGTCGGGGTCCCACGCCGGCTGGCCGCAGACCCAGGCGCCGACCCGCAGGTAGCCTTTGATCAGGGGCGGAATCAGCGCGGGCTGGCCGTTGGCGAGGTGTTCGAAGGGCAGGCCGTGCCTTGGAAAGGTGCGGTACTCGGCCGGCGCGAGTTGCGCCGCGTCGAGTTGGGTGAACAGATTCGCGGCATTGTGCCCGCCATCGGCCATGCCGATCGAGGCGCAGCCCATCAGGTATTCGTAGTTGTTGCGCACCATGTAATCGGCGAGGCCGGCCCAGAGCAGCGTGATCACGCCGCCGCTGCGGTAGTCCGGATGGATGCAGGAACGGCCCACTTCCACCATGCGGCTGCGCAGGTGTTGCAGCCGGTTGATGCGGAATTCGCTTTCCGAGTAATAACCGCCGATGGTGCGGGCGACATCCGGTGCCAGGATCCGGTAGGTGCCGACGATGCGGTCGGCGTGGCTTTCGCGCACCACCAGATGTTCGCAGTAGGCGTCGAAGTGGTCGATGTCGTGGTGCGGCACCGTGGTCGGGATGCGGGCGCCGAGTTCTTCGACGAACACCTTGTAGCGCAGGCGCTGCGCCTCGCGGACTTCCTCTTCGCTGCGCGCCAGCGCAACGGTGTAGCCGACTTTCTCGCGGCTGGCAACGGTTTCGATCAGATGCTCTTGCATGGCGTTTTCCTTTTCTCTCTTGGGTTCGCCTGCATTTTCGAAAGCCGGTGTTACTGCCTCATTGCGACTTCGTTACGGTGAGGTTGCCCGGGGCCCTGCAGCGGGTTTCCCCTTCTGTTCCGCGGATCGGGGTCCGGGCGTCGCGACGCGGGCATCGCATGGCGTGCATCGCCCAATGCGGCGGCGACGGCCTGGTGGGCGCAATGCGCGAGGTGGCGCCTGTCCGCCAGGGGCGGGGCGTAAGCTGACGCCAGTTCGATCCTCGCTACCAGGCCGCCGGCTTCAAGTACGGCGACCAGGCAGTCGAGCAGGCTGATTTCGTCGATGTAGGCCGGCGCGGCCGAGCGGGCGCCGTCGGCACCGACATAGCTCAGGGCAATGACATGCACCGGAACGGCCGCGTCGATCGCGCTTTGGAACAGGGCGGCGTGAAAGGGCAGCAACCGGTCTCCGGCCGTGGTCGTCCCCTCGGGAAAGATCGCCAGCCGCTGACCGGCGGCGAGCGCCTCCAGCATCTGGCCGTGCGCCTGATGGGCGGCCTTGCGGCTGCCGCGCTCGATGAACACGGTGCCGGCGCGCTGGCAGAGCCAGCCGATCAGCGGCCACTGCCTGACATCGCTCTTGGCGATAAAAGCGGACGGCAGCAGCGCATTGATGACGAAGATGTCGATGAAGGAAATATGGTTGGCGGCCAGCAGTCCGCCTTCGATGCCGGCCAGTTCGCCCCCGCCATCGACCCGGATGCCGAGCAGCGCCAGCAACTGGCGCGACCAGGCGCGGGTCAGGCGCCGGCGGCCGGCGTCACCGGTAAGAGGGAAGAGCAGGCCCGCCTGTACCGCCCCCTGGGCCAGGTGCAGTCCGATAAGCAGCAGGCGCAGTCCTGAACGCAGGGAAATGGGCGGCATGGGCGCAGGATAGATGCGGCCTGTTACATGGGCATGACCATGCATTCGGCCAATTTTTAGGGTTCGCCGGGAATTTAACGGCTCTGTAACATTCGCTGCCTAAACTTCAGGCTTCTTATATCGCACTGCACAAAGGAGTCTGCTTATGAAATCCCTGAAGATTGCCGCCGTAGTCGCCGGCCTGTTTGCCGCCACCGCGGTCCACGCCCAGGCGCTGATCAAGATCGACGGATCCTCGACCGTGTTTCCGGTCACCGAGGCGGTCGCCGAGGATTTCCAGAAGGCCAAGAAGGGCAGCGTGCGCGTCACCGTGGGCATTTCCGGCACCGGCGGCGGCTTCAAGAAGTTCTGCCGCGGCGAAACCGACATCTCCAACGCCTCGCGCCCGATCCTGAAGAAGGAAATGGAAGACTGCGCCAAGGCCGGCATCAAGTATGTCGAACTGCCGGTGGCTTTCGACGCCCTGACCGTGGTGGTGAATCCGAAGAACACCTTCATCAACCAGCTGACCGTGGCCGAACTGAAGAAGATGTGGGAGCCGACCGCGCAGGGCAAGGTCATGAAGTGGAAGGACGTCAATCCGGCCTGGCCCGATGCGCCGCTCAAGCTCTTCGGCCCCGGCGCCGATTCCGGCACCTTCGATTACTTCACCGAAGCCATCAACGGCAAGGCCAAGTCCAGCCGCGGCGATTTCACCGCCTCGGAAGACGACAACGTGCTGGTGCAGGGCGTCTCGCGCGACAACAACGCCCTGGGCTTCTTCGGTTTTGCCTACTACGACGAAAACAAGGGCAAGCTGAAG
>CAIZHL010000399.1 GCA_903932755.1 uncultured beta proteobacterium | reverse complement strand
GCCCTGAGCCTGTCGAAGGGCCCTTCGACAGGCTCAGGGCGAACGGTTTTACTTGGTACCATGGGCAGCCGGCTTTTTCACGTGCCGCCCCGCATGGTCGCGGGCGAACTGCCAGGCGACGCGGCCGCTGCGCGAGCCGCGCATCAGGCTCCATTGCAGGGCCTCGCCGCGGGCGGCTTCGATCTGCTCGGGCGCCATGCCGAATTCGGCCAGCCAGTGGCCGCAGATTTCCAGATAGTGGTCCTGGCCGAAGGGGTAGAAAGACAGCCACAAACCAAAACGCTCGGAGAGCGACACCTTCTCTTCGGTGGTCTCGCCGGGGTGGATGTCGCCGTCGGCGTCGTGCTTGGCCTCGAGGTTCTCCGACATCTTTTCCGGCATCAGGTGGCGACGGTTCGACGTCGCATACACCAGCAGGTTGTCCGGCATGCCGGTGATCGAACCGTCGAGGATGCTTTTCATCGCCTTGTAGCCGGGCTCGCCCGACTCGAAGGAAAGGTCGTCGCAGAAAATGATGAAGCGCTCGCGGCGGGCCGCGATCAGGTCTACGATTTCCGGCAGGTGCACCAATTCGTCCTTGTCCACTTCGATCAGGCGCAGGCCCTTGGCCGCGAAACGGTTCAGCACCGCCTTGACCAGCGAGCTCTTGCCGGTGCCGCGCGCGCCGGTCAGCAGCACGTTGTTGGCGCTGCGCCCGGCGACAAACTGCTTGGTGTTCTGCGCGATGCGCTGCTTCTGGTCCTCGACGCCCTGCAGGTCTTCGAAGCGGATGCGATGCGGCTGCTTGATGGCCTCCAGCCAGCCGCGCCCGCCGCGGGTGCGCCAGCGGAAGGCGGTGGCCGACCAGTCGGTCGGCGGCAACGGCGCCGGCAAAACGGCTTCGAGGCGATCGAACAGCGCATCGAGGCGGTCGATCAGGGGGGCAAAATCGCGGGCGGGATCGGACATCGGTTAAGCTTGCAGGCCATTGAAGGAAGCCCACTTTAGCAGAATCATGTCCCGTTTCTTCCCCGCCCTGATAGCCCTGCTGGCGCTGTTTACCATGTCCGGCTGTTCGCAAATCGCGCCCAAACCGGAGCCGCAGGCCGAGGTCTGTCCCGCTCCGGCGACCTGCCCGGCCTGCCCGGTTTGCCCGGTCGTCGAACCGCCCAAGCCCGCCGAAAAACCATTGCAGCCCGCCGAGTGGAACGAACTGCCGGACTGGAACGGGGACGATCCCGGCGCCGCCTTTGCCGCCTTCCTCAGCGGTTGCCGCAGCCTGGAAAAGCAGGCGCACTGGAAACCGGCCTGCGCCTCGGCGCGCGAACTCACCGACAAATCCGCCGCCGCCCTGCGCGCCTGGTTCGAGGCGCAATTCCAGCCCTGGGCACTGGTCAATCCGGACGGCTCGCGCAACGGCCTGATCACCGGCTATTACGAACCCATCCTCAAGGGCAGCCGGCAGAAAGCGCGCGGCTACACCGTTCCGGTGTTCGGTCCGCCCGAGGACATGATCGTCGTCGAACTGGCCGAGCTCTACCCCGAGCTCAAGCACCTGCGCCTGCGCGGGCGCCTCGAGGGCCGCAAGCTGGTGCCCTACTATTCGCGTGTCGAGTGGGAACCGCAGGAGAGCAAGCGCTCACCAGAGGCCCTCCTGTGGGTCGACGATCCCATCGATTTGTTCTTCATGCAGATCCAGGGTTCGGGCCAGGTGCAGCTCGCCGACGGCAGCCGCGTGCGCCTGAATTACGCCGACCAGAACGGCCATCCGTATCGTTCCATCGGCCGCTGGCTGATCGACAAGGGCGAGCTGAAAACCGAGCAGGCGTCGATGCAGGGCATCAAGGCCTGGGCCAAAGCCAACCCGGCGCGGCTGACCGAACTGCTCAATACCAACCCGCGCCTGGTGTTCTTCCGCGAACTGCCGGTGACCGGCAGCGGACCGCAAGGCGCAATGGGTCTTGCCCTGACGCCGGAGCGATCGGTCGCCGTCGACCCGCGCCATGTGCCGCTGGGCGCGCCGATCTGGCTGGCGACGACCAAGCCCAACAGCACGCAAACGCTCAACCGCCTGATGGTCGGGCAGGACACCGGCGGCGCGATTCGCGGCGTGGTGCGCGCCGATTTCTACTGGGGCAGCGGCACCGCCGCCGGCAACCAGGCCGGCAAGATGCGCCAGCAGGGCCACATGTGGGTGCTGCTGCCACGGGGTTATCAGCCGGGAACGCCGTAACGCCGTATCGCCGTATCGCCGTATCGCTAGCGCCGACTATTTTTCCGTGTTTGTGATTAGCGGCAGGATGCGCAAGCGCGTCCGTTCGGTGTCGACCGTCACCAATGCGCCGCCTTCCAGTTCGATGGTGAGTTGGCGCAAGGCATCGATGACTTGCCTGCCGATGTTTTCGTGGCTCAAGTTGTCGGAGCGAAGTTGCACCACGCTGGGCTTTTCGCCGTGGGTGACGGCCAGTATCGCGCCGAAGTCGAGATCGCTGGTAAGCACCACGTAGCCACCTTCGCGGGCATGGCTCATGATCTCTCTGTCTGGTGCATTCGCGGCACCGAGCGCGGACCAGTGGACCACGTCAAAGCCGGCCGATGCAAGGAATCCCGCCCACTTCGGGGACAGGTTCATATCGACCAGCAGTTTCATGCGGCTGCCAGCGGAACCTCGCGTTCCTCGGCGCGCCAGGCCGCATAGCGCAACGCTTGGGCAACGTCTTCGCGTTCGAGATACGGGTAGTCGTCGAGGATGTTTTCGATGCTGCGACCGGCGCCGATCTGCCCAACGACCGCCCCCACGGTAACGCGCATGCCGCGAATGCACGGCTTGCCGCCCATGACGGCCGGGTCTTGCGTAATGCGGTCAAGTGTTTGCATGGCGTGCTCCCGTTAACACTAAGCTCATAGTACCTTATCAGCCGGGAACGCCGTAACGCCGTATCGCCAGCGCCGTCCGGTGGATACCGCTACGCATAACTTTTCCCGTCCCCACCCACGTATCGCCGTCATCCCGGGCGGCTCTGCATGCCTTGTAATCCGCTTCGCGGGGTGGCAACCCGGGAT
>CAIZHL010000398.1 GCA_903932755.1 uncultured beta proteobacterium | reverse complement strand
ATAACTGGGAAGAGCCGGCCAAGATGCGCGAGATCCTGAACGGCCTGTACAAGGGTTGCATGCGTGGACGCACGATGTACGTGATCCCCTTCTCGATGGGTCCGCTGGGTTCGCCGATTGCGCATATCGGTGTCGAGATTTCCGACAGTCCCTACGTTGTGGTCAACATGCGCACGATGACGCGTATGGGCAAGGCGGTTTTCGATGTGCTGGGTAGCAATGGAGAGTTCGTACCCTGCGTACACTCAGTGGGCGCGCCCATCGGCCCGGACGAAAAAGATTCGCGCTGGCCGTGTAATCCCGACACCAAATACATTGTGCACTACCCTGAAACACGCGAGATCTGGTCTTACGGCTCCGGCTACGGTGGCAACGCCCTGCTCGGCAAGAAGTGCTTCGCACTGCGCATCGCTTCCAACATGGCGCGCGACCAAGGTTGGCTGGCCGAACACATGCTGATCCTCGGCGTCGAATCTCCCGACGGCGAGAAGTCCTACGTTGCCGGTGCTTTTCCCTCGGCCTGCGGCAAGACCAACTTCGCCATGCTGATTCCGCCCGAGAGCCTCGGCGGCTGGAAAGTCACCACGGTCGGCGACGACATCGCCTGGATCAAGCCGGGCAAGGATGGCCGCCTTTACGCGATCAATCCGGAAGCCGGCTTTTTCGGCGTCGCCCCGGGTACCAGCGAGAAGACCAATTTCAACGCCATGGCGACGCTCAAGGAAAACATCATCTTCACCAACGTCGCCCTGACCGATGACGGCGATGTCTGGTGGGAAGGCATGAGCAAGGTACCGCCCGCGCATTGCATCGACTGGCAGGGCCAGGAGTGGACGCCGCAGATCGCCAAGGAAACCGGACGCAAGGCCGCCCATCCCAATTCGCGCTTCACCGCACCGGCGAGCCAGTGTCCTTCGATTGACAAGGACTGGGAAAACCCGGCTGGCGTGCCGATCTCAGCCTTCATCTTCGGCGGCCGTCGCTCGACAA
Organism: uncultured beta proteobacterium; assembly: GCA_903932755.1. Taxonomy (GTDB): domain Bacteria; phylum Pseudomonadota; class Gammaproteobacteria; order Burkholderiales; family Rhodocyclaceae; genus Sulfuritalea. The sequence continues at coordinate 2,215 of CAIZHL010000398.1, read as the reverse complement.
CCGTGCCGCTGGTGTTCGAAGCCTTCAACTGGAACTACGGCGTTTATATGGCGGCAACCCTTGGCTCCGAAACGACGGCCGCTGCAGCCGGCGCGCAAGGCGTGGTACGCCGCGATCCGTTCGCCATGCTGCCGTTCTGCGGCTACCACATGGGCGACTATTTCAACCACTGGCTGCGGGTCGGGCACCAGATCGAGCACGCGCCGCGCATCTTCACGGTCAACTGGTTCCGTCAGGATGCCGAAGGCAATTTCATGTGGCCCGGCTTCGGCGAGAACATGCGCGTCCTGAAGTGGGTTGTCGGCCGCTGCTCTGGCCGGGCGGACGCAAAGCAGACGGCCCTGGGCTGGATGCCGCGCTTCGAGGATCTCGACTGGAGCGGCAGCGAAGATGTCAGCAAGGCGCAGTTCGAGCACCTCACGGCGGTCGACACGGATGCCTGGCGCGAAGAACTCAAGCTGCATGCCGAGTGGTTCGACAAACTCAAGAGTCGCATGCCGCGTTCGCTCACTCTCAAGCGAGAACTGTTCGAACTGGCGCTGGTGGATTGATTGGTCTGACGCCGGGCCGCCCCAAGGCAGACCCGCCAAGACCCTGCGAGCGCAGCGAGCCGTAGTCACCCCTTCTCCTGGAGAAGGGGTCGGGGGATAAGCCAATCAAGTGTCGGCGGCGGCACCACGCCGAATCGCAGACCGGCCGCCCTGCTCCGTGCACGGCGGCCGATGTTTTTTGGAGAATGCAATGAACATTGCCGCAAGGATGGCGCAAATTGCGCCATTTCACGTCATGGAGTTGATGGCGCGCGCACAGGCGCTGGAAGCCGAAGGCAGGTCGATCATTCATCTCGAAGTCGGCGAACCCGACTTCGCCACGGCCGGGCCGATTCTTGAAGCGGCCCGGCGCTTCCTTGCCAAAGGACATGTCCATTACACGGCGGCATTGGGCTTGCCACAACTGCGTGAGGCGATCAGCAACCACTATCGTGTGCGCTACGGACTCGAGATTTCTCCTGCCCGGATCATAGTCACGGCCGGCGCATCGGGTGCGCTGTTGCTGGCACTGGGCGTGCTTGTCAATCCCGGCGATGAATGGCTGCTGCCCGATCCTGGCTACCCGTGCAACCGGAACTTCGTGCGCCTGCTTGAAGGCCGGCCTGTCGCCCTCGCAGTCGATGCGGCATCCAATTACCAGCCGACGGCAACCCAGCTGGCGGCAAACTGGACTGACAGGACAAAGGGCCTGGTGGTCGCCTCACCGGCGAATCCGACAGGCGCCCTGCTCGACAGCGAAACCATGGCGTCGCTTGCCGGCGTCGTCGCACAACGCGGCGGTACCCTGCTGGTGGATGAGATCTATCACGGACTGACCTACGGCGTCGATGCCATGTCCGCGCTGGCCATCAGCGACGAGGTGTTTGTCATCAACAGCTTTTCCAAGTACTTCGGCATGACGGGCTGGCGCCTCGGTTGGCTGGTAGCACCCGAACGCCATGTGCGCGAGATCGAAAAACTTGCGCAGAACCTCTACATCGCACCATCGACCGTGGCCCAGCATGCGGCGCTTGCCGCATTTCATCCGGAAACCACGGAGATTCTGGAATCCCGTCGGGAGGAGTTTTCGCGGCGAAGGGATGTCCTCCTGCCCGGCCTGCGTGCGCTTGGCTTCAAGGTGGCCGCGGTACCCCAGGGAGCCTTTTACGTCTATGCGGACAGCAGTGCCCTGGGTGCCGACAGCGACCAGCTTGCCGGAGAATTTCTCAGCGAGGCCGGCGTGGCGGCCACGCCCGGCATGGACTTCGGCAACAATGCGCCGCGAGCGCACATGCGCTTTGCCTACACCGTCGCGCGGGATCGGATCGAGGACGGACTGGCACGCATGGCCGCAATGCTGGGTTCCAGATAAAAGAAAGCGCGTGCCGAATTACAGCACGCGCTTGCTATCCACTGAGCACCGCGTTCAGCCCCGGAGGACTGAGCGCAGGCCAATGCTGCCGTCAGGGACGGGAGCCGGTGGGAAACGGCCAAGCTGCCGCTGGATTCAGCGACGACTTGATGCCGGGTGCTGCCGCAGTCGAAGGCGCTGCGGCAGCTGCAGGCTTCGCAGCAGGCTTCGCAGCGGGCTTCTTGGCTGCCGGCTTCTTTGCAGCGGGCTTCTTGGCTGCCGGCTTCTTTGCTGCGGGCTTCTTTGCAGCGGGCTTCTTGGCAGCAGGCTTCTT
>CAIZHL010000397.1 GCA_903932755.1 uncultured beta proteobacterium | reverse complement strand
CCTTGCGCGTCTCCCATGCCGCCAGAACTTCATGCCACAGCAGAGTGGCGAACAGGTAGCCGGGCGACAGCGACTTGCCCGCCTTGACGCGCGCATCGGTGCCGGCCAGCGAGAGCATGACGAATTTCTCGCCCAGCGGCTGCTCGAGGATCACATCGAGCAGCGGCAGCAAGCCGTGATGCAGGCCGTCGTCGCGCAGGCGATGGACCGCTTCGACCGCGTGCCCGGAAAACAGCAGCTTCAGCATCTCGTCGAACAGGCGCGCCGCCGGCACGTTTTCCATCAGTTCGGCCATCTCGCGAATGGGAGCGCGAACCGCCGGATCGAGCGTCAGGCCCAGCTTGGCGGAAAGGCGCACGGCGCGCAGCATGCGCACCGGATCTTCGCGATAGCGCTGCCGCGGATCGCCGATCATGCGCAGCGTCTTCTGCTGCAGGTCGGCAACGCCGTGGTGATAATCGATCACGGTTTCGGAAGACGGCTCGTAGTACAGGGCATTGACCGTGAAGTCGCGCCGCGCGGCATCTTCGGCGATGGAGCCGAAGACGTTGTCGCGCAGCACGCGGCCGTGTTCATCCTTGACGGTATGGGCATCGTGCGCGGCGCGGAAAGTGGATACCTCGAGCGTCTCGCCGCCCTGCATCACGTGCACGATCTGGAAGCGGCGGCCGATGATGCGGGCGCGGCGGAACAGCGCACGCACCTGCTCGGGCGTGGCATCGGTGGCGATGTCGTAGTCCTTGGGATCGATGCCGGCGATCAGGTCGCGCACGGCGCCGCCGACGATATAGGCCTTGTGTCCCGCCTGCTGCAGGGTCTCGCAGGTGCGGCGGGCACCCAGCGACACGTGGTCGCGGCGGATGCCGTGGCGCGCCACGGGAATCATGGCCGGGCCGTGGCTCGAGGTGGGCTCGCCACGACGAAACACGTGGCGGAGGAACTTGCGGATCATGGGTGGGGGAATAAGGCGCGGACTGACTTCAAGAGGCGGCAATGATAGCCCAAACCCCTGCAGGGCGCAGATTTGCAGCAGCCAAGCGGCTCCGTTCCGCTAAAATTGCGCTTTCCGATTCCGGCATGGCGTCCGCAGCGGCGGACCTCGGCCTTTCCTGCAATTTCCTTTCAGCCGCACGCACGACCTATGGAACTCGCCAAAAGCTTTGAGCCCGCCGAAATCGAGCGGCGCTGGTATCCGATCTGGGAGTCGCGCGGCTATTTCGCCGCCGGCCTGGACGGCGCCAAGACGGACAATTTCTGCATCCTGCTGCCGCCGCCGAATGTCACCGGCACCCTGCACATGGGCCACGGTTTCAACCAGGCGATCATGGATTCGCTGACGCGCTACCACCGCATGCGCGGCGACAATACCCTGTGGCAGCCCGGCACCGACCACGCCGGCATCGCGACGCAAATCGTGGTGGAGCGGCAACTCGACGCGCAGGGCGTTTCCCGCCACGATCTGGGCCGCGAGAAATTCCTCGAAAAGGTCTGGGAGTGGAAGAAATACTCGGGCGACACCATCACGCGCCAGATGAGGCGGCTGGGCACCTCGCCCGACTGGTCGCGCGAACGCTTCACCATGGACGCCGGGCTGTCGAAGATCGTCACCGAGACCTTCGTCCGCCTGCACAAGGAAGGCCTGATCTACCGCGGCAAACGGCTGGTGAACTGGGACCCGAAGCTGCTCACCGCTGTATCCGACCTTGAAGTGGTCAACGAGGAGGAGGATGGCTTTCTTTGGCATATCCGCTACCCGCTGGCCGATGCGAATGGGAAAGATGCGGGTTCGCTGACGGTGGCCACCACGCGCCCGGAGACCATGCTCGGCGACGTCGCCGTCATGGTGCATCCCGAGGACGAGCGCTATGCCCACCTGGTCGGCAAACACGTCGTGCTGCCGCTGTGCGGGCGCGAGATCCCGGTCATCGCCGACAGCTATGTCGACAAGGAATTCGGCACCGGCGTGGTCAAGGTGACGCCGGCCCACGACTTCAACGACTGGCAGG
>CAIZHL010000396.1 GCA_903932755.1 uncultured beta proteobacterium | reverse complement strand
GGGCTTGCGCCGTCAGGCACAAGCTCGGGGACGGGCTTGCGCCGTCAGGCACAAGCTCGGGGACGGGCTTGCGCCGTCAGGCACAGCCAAAACCGGTGATTCGGGCCATGACCTGCTGCCGGACGGAAGCAATCGGACTACACTGTGCCCGCATCGGCATTCCAGACAAGTCCGAACCGGCCCCCGGTTCCGCCAGCAGTTCAATCGTGAGGATGTTCAATCCATGAGCCTTTTTGCAATGAACCGCCTGAATTCGGAGAGCGACGAGGTCGAGCATCAGTTTCGCAGCCACGCCCCGCTCGACCGTTTCGATCCGACGCGAACCAATGTTTCCCCCGCGATCAGGAAATCGATCGGCGAAGTTTCGGCCATCGAAGCCATCGTGCTGACCGTGGACATCCGGCGTTCCTCATCGGTGCTGAAGGAATCCATCGACATCGCCCAATACGCCAAGATTCTCGACGATTTCGTCGCGGAGTTCCGCACCGTCCTGCACTATCACGGCGGCTGGTTCGACAAGTTCACGGGCGACGGCTTCATCTGCTACTGGCTGGTCGAAGACCCGTTTGCCGAGCACATGGATACCGTTCTGGATTTCTGCTGCTCGGTGATGGACAACTTCCGCAGCTACTACTACCCGGCCTTCGTCGCCAACATGCGCAACGAACCGGCCGGCATCGGGCTCTCCATCGGCGTGGATGCCGGCCCCTGCTACCTGACGCCGATCGTCGGCGACCTGACCATCATCGGCTCGCCGATCGTCGGCTCGGTGCGGATGTGTGACACCTGTCCGCCCTACCATCTGGTGCTCAACGCCTATCCCGGCAGCCGCCTGGTGGAAGGCATGTCGACCACCTGCGGCCGCCTTTCCGACGACATCGCCTATCAGGTTGAGGCCCTATCCGTGGCGACCAAGGAATACCCCGACGGCCAGGTTGCCTACGCCGTCGAGTTCTACAGAAAAGGCCAGCGCCTGTTTTTCTAGCTTCGGACGGCAGCGGCTGCGGAGCGCAGGCAAAAGCTGCACCGATAACATGGCTGCTGTGTCGGATTGCCGCTACCGACGCCCGTCGCCTGCGGCCAGCGGGTAAAATGCGCTTCCCCCATCCAGCCCCGCGTTCATGGCCATTTCCATAAAAACCGCCGCAGAAATAGACGAGATGCGCGTCGCCTGCCGCCTGGCGGGTGAAGTACTCGACTACATCGAAGCCTTCGTCAAACCCGGCATCACCACCGCGGAACTGGACAAGCTCTGCCACGACTACATGGTCGACGTACAGGGCTGCATTCCCGCGCCCCTCAACTATGCGCCGCCGGGCTACGCCCCCTACCCCAAGTCGATCTGCGCTTCGGTCAATCATCAGGTCTGCCACGGCGTGCCGAACGAGCGCGCGCTGAAAAAGGGCGACATCGTCAACCTCGACATCACCACCATCAAGAACGGCTGGCACGGCGACACCAGCCGCACCTTCTGCGTCGGCGATACTTCCATCATGGCGAAGCGCCTGGTTTCGATGACCCACGAATGCATGTGGGTGGGCATCGCCCAGGTCAGGCCCGGCGTCAATCTCGGCGCGATCGGCGCGGCCATCCAGAAGCATGCCGAAGGCGCCGGCTTTTCCGTGGTGCGCGAATTCTGCGGCCACGGCATCGGCCGCAATTTCCACGAGGAACCCCAGGTGCTGCACTACGGCAAGGCCGGCGACGGCCCGCTGCTGGTGCCGGGCATGGTGTTCACCATCGAACCGATGATCAACGCCGGCAAGGCGGCGATCTCGGAACTGCCCGACGGCTGGACCATCGTCACCAAGGATCGCAGCCTTTCCGCGCAGTGGGAGCACACCGTCCGCGTCACCGAAACCGGCGTCGAGGTGCTGACCATGTCCCCCGGCGCGCCGACCTGCCCGCCGCACATCCACGTTACCCCCTGAGCATGAGCGCCCCCCGCCGGGCCGCCCCAAGGTGGGCGCAAGCAAATGATGGAGCCGCGCAGCGGCGAACCGCCGTCACCCCCTGCCCTGGGGCGAAAGCAGGGTTTCGCGGAGCATTGCTCCGCGCTGCCGTAGCCGGCCGGCTATGCAAAGCCGGCCGTGGGATCGGGGCCGGGGGGAAGGTCGTTCAATGAGTGACCTGCGACAGCTCGCCGCCACGGCCCGCCAGCGCCTGGTTGCCGGCCAGCAGCAACTTGCCGCGGCCTGGCGCGAGCAGCGCGACAGCGAGGCCATGCTCGGCGGGCGTGCCGCCCTGGTCGACACTGTCCTGCAGGATGTCTGGCACGCCCTGGCGCTGCCGCCCGAATGCGCCCTGGCGGCGGTCGGCGGCTACGGCCGGGGACAGCTCTATCCCGCCTCCGACGTCGACCTGCTGATCCTGATCCCCGACGACGGGCACGCGGCGCAGGATTCCACGGTCGCGGCGCAACTCGAACAGCTGATCGGCCTGCTCTGGGACATCGGCCTCGACATCGGCCACAGCGTGCGCAGCACCGGGCAGTGCCTCGACGAAGCCGAACGCGACATCACGGTCAAGACCGCGCTGCTCGAAGCGCGCTTCCTTGCCGGCTCGCGGGCGCTTTACGACGAATTCGAACAAAGCTGCAACGCGGCGCTGGAGCCCGCCGCCTTCCTTACCGCCAAGCACCTGGAGCAGGCCGAGCGCTACGCCAAGTTCCATGACACGCCCTACAGCCTGGAACCCAATTGCAAGGAAAGCCCCGGCGGCGGCCGCGACCTGCAGGCAATCCAGTGGGTGGCGCGCGCCGCCGGCATCGGCGACGACTGGAAGGCGCTGGCCCGCGCCGGACTGATCAGCGCCCCCGAAGTGCGCCAGTTCGAGCGCGCCGACCGCTTCCTCGCCGAATTGCGCATCGAGCTGCACCTGCTCAACGGCCGGCGCGAGGACCGCCTGCTGTTCGACCACCAGGAAAAGCTGGCGGTGGCCATGGGCATGGGGCCGACCGAGACCAAGCGCGCCTCGGAAGTGCTGATGCAGCGCTACTACCAGAACGCCAAGCTGGTGACGCAGCTCAATGCGCTGGTGATGCAGGTGCTGGCCGACCGCCTGCTGGCGGTAAACGCCGGGCCGCCGATCGTCATCGACGCGCATTTCCAGATGGTGCGCGACATGCTCGACGTGCGCGACGAAGAAGTGTTCCAGCGCCACCCCCGCGCCATCCTGCAATGTTTCCTGCTGCAGATGCAGCGCTCGGAAATCAAGGGCATGACGCCGCGCACCCAGCGCGCCCTGTGGCGATCGCAGTCGCGCATCGACGCCGCCTTCCGCCGCGACCCCGAGAACCGCGCGCTGTTCCTCAAGCTGTTCCAGCAAAAGCACCTGACGCACCCGATGCGGCGCATGAACCAGTACGACATCCTCGGCCGCTACCTGCCCGCCTTCGGCCGCATCGTCGGCCAGATGCAGCACGACCTGTTCCACGTCTACACCGTCGACCAGCACATCCTGCAGGTGATGGGCAACCTGCGCCGCTTCGTCATGCCCGAGTTCGCCCACGAGTACCCCTTCTGCTCGCGGCTCATCGTCGGCTTCGACAAGCGCTGGCTGCTCTACGTCGGCGCGCTGTTTCACGACATCGCCAAGGGCCGCGGCGGCGACCACTCGCAGCTCGGCAAGAAGGATGCGGCGCGCTTCTGCAAGGACCACGGCATCACCGGCGAGGACGCCGAACTGGTGGTGTTCCTCGTCGAACAGCACCTGACCATGTCGCAAGTGGCGCAGAAGCAGGACCTCGCCGATCCCGACGTCATCCTCGCCTTCGCAGCCCGGGTCGCCACCATGCGCCAGCTCACGGCGCTCTACCTGCTGACCGTGGCCGACATCCGCGGCACCAGCCCGAAGGTGTGGAACGCCTGGAAGGGCAAGCTGCTGGAAGACCTGTTCCGCATGACCGCCGGCGTGCTCAAAGGCAGCTCGGTGCTGCAGCTCACCGGCGTCGCCGAACGCCAGGAAGAAGCGCGCCGCATCCTGCGCTACCACGGCCTGCGACCGGACATCGAAGTCGAACTGTGGAGCCAGCTCGACACCGGCTACTTCATGCGCCACGCCGCCGACGAGATCGCCTGGCACACGCGCACCCTCTACCATCGCCCCTCCGGCGCCGAGCCGGTGGTGCGGGCGCGGCTCAACCCGATGGGCGAAGGCCTGCAGGTGATGGTCTACGTGCCCGACCAGCCGCTGCTGTTCGCCCGCCTCTGTGGCTTTTTCGCGCGCCTGGGCTACAGCATCGTCGACGCCAAGATCCACACCACGCGCCACGGCTACGCGCTGGACAGCTTCGTCGTTTTCGCCTTCGACGCCACCCAGTCCTACCGCGACATGATCGGCCTCATCGAACACGACATCGCGGAACAGCTGACCCGGCTGCCGCCGCTGCCCACCACCTTCGGCGGGCGCCTGTCGCGCCAGGTCAAGCACTTCCCGGTGACGCCCGAAGTGGACATCCGCGCCGACGAGCGCGGCAGCCAGTACCTGCTCTCGCTAACCGCCGCCGACCGGCCCGGCCTGCTCTACGGCGTCGCCCGGGTGCTCGGCGAGCACAGCATCACGCTGCACACGGCGAAGATTTCCACGCTCGGCGAACGCGTCGAGGACAGCTTCCTCATCAGCGGCAGGGAACTCGCGCACACCGCCACGCTGGTCAAGCTGGAGCAGGATCTGCTCGGCGTGCTGCAGGTCTGAGGATTTCAGCCGCCGGAAACCTTCGGCAGGTGGTATTTCAGGCATTCGCCCAGGCTCGCCACATCGAGCGCCGCCTCACCGCGCGGCTTCAGCCTGACGGCCAGCGCGTCGCCCGCGCCGCACGTCTCCATGCCGCCGAT
>CAIZHL010000395.1 GCA_903932755.1 uncultured beta proteobacterium | reverse complement strand
TGCGTTCGGTGAAGTCGCGGAACAGCGCTTGCGCGCCGCTCATGCCGGTCGGCAATTTCAGTTCGGCCAGGTCCGTGGTTTCGAAGCCGAGCTGCTGCAGGCTCGGCAGCGGCGCCTTGTCCTGCGGCGGCGCCAGGCGGGCGGCGTGTTCCTCGACCGGCCAGGGCTGCAGGTCGGCGGCAACGAGGCGCTTCAGCCAGGCGTTCTTGTAAGGCGTGAATACCGAGAAGGGCGTGCCGCCCTGCGTCATCACCTCGTCGCGCTCGAAGATCACCTGATCCTTGAAGTCCATGTAGGAAAAGTCGGTGACGGCGAGACGGCGTTTGACTTCTTCGTCACGGGCGATGGCCGCCGGCTCGCAATCGCGATTGGCATACACTGCGCCGGCGTCCAGTTGCTTTGCCAGACGCGGAATTTCCACGCACGGATCGCCATGGCGCACGATCAGGTCGCCACCCATTGCGCGCAATGCGGCGGCGACCTCCTCCACCGCGCGCAGGATGAACTCCACGCGCCGGTCGCGGCGCGGCAGCGGATCGAGAATGGTCGTGTCGAAGACGAAAACGCAATGCACCCGTTCATGCGATTGCAGGGCGTGACTCAGGGCGGCGTGGTCCTGCACGCGCAAATCGCGACGGAACCAGACGAGGGCGGCGGACATGGATTGGGCGAACGGGGATACTCGGGAACGGACTGACAGATTACAATGTCGGAAGACCAATGGAAACCGTCAGCCTCGCCAACCACTTTCTGATCGCCATGCCCGCCATGGCCGACCCGAATTTTTCCCGTACGCTGACCTACATCTGCGAGCACAACGAGGATGGCGCGATCGGCATCATCGTCAATCGCCCGATGGATCTGAAGCTTTCCGGCCTGTTCGACCGCGTCAGCATTCCTTTCGAGGATGCGGAGGCCGAAGCCCGCTTCGCCGACCTGCCGGTGTATTTCGGCGGCCCGGTGCAGACCGATCGCGGCTTCGTGCTGCACCGCCCGGCCGGGCAGTGGCAGTCTTCGCTGAATGTCAGCGACAGCCTTTCCCTGACCAGCTCGCGCGACATCCTGCAGGCCATGGGCAGCACCGGCGAACCGGCCGAAGTGCTGGTCAGCCTCGGCTATGCCGGCTGGACGGCCGGACAACTGGAGTGGGAGCTGTCGCAGAATTCCTGGCTGACAGTCGAGGCCGCCGCCGCCATCATCTTCGACATTCCCGCCGAAGAGCGCCTGCCGGCGGCGATGCAGTTGCTCGGCGTGGATTTCGCCAACCTGTCGGAGGTCGCCGGGCATGCCTGATCAGCAAGGCTCGGTGCTCGCCTTCGATTTCGGCGTCAAGCGCATCGGCGTAGCAATTGGTATACAGCTGGGCACCCTGCCGGGCGCAGGCCGTCCCGGTCCGGCGCGCGCGCTGACGACGATCGACACCGAGGCCAACGACGCCCGCTTTGCTGCCATCGCCGCGCTGATTGCCGAATGGCAGCCGGTGCGGCTGCTGGTGGGCAGGCCCTTGAACGACGACGGCACGCCGCACGAAATGACGGCGCGCTGCGAACGCTTCGCCAACCAGTTGCGCGGCCGCTACCGCCTGCCGGTCGACGAAGTCGACGAACGCTTCACTTCGACCGAAGCCGATGCCAGCCTGCGCGAACGCGGCTTGTCCTGGCAGGAGCGCAAGGCGCAGGTCGATGCCGAAGCCGCCCTCATCATCCTGCAAAGCTGGTTTGAAAATCATGCCCACATCCCTGCCTGACGCCGAAGCGCTCTGCACGGCGCTGGCCGAGGCCATGCGCCCGGGCGTCGATCCGGCGCGGACGGTGCTGGTCGGCATCCACACCGGCGGCGTCTGGGTGGCCGAACGCCTGCACGCCGCGCTGGGCTTGCAGACTCCGTCAGGCTCGATGGACGTGTCCTTCTACCGCGACGATTTCAACCAGCGCGGCCTGCACGCCAACGCGCGGTCCTCGCACATTCCTTTCGAGGTCGAGGGCGCGCATGTGGTCATCGTCGACGACGTGCTTTACACCGGGCGCACCATCCGCGCGGCGATGAACGAACTCTTCGATTTCGGCCGGCCGGCCAGGATAGACCTCGCCGTGCTGACGGATCGCGGCGGCCGCGAACTGCCCATTGCGCCGACCTTCTGCCCGCATTCCCTGAGCCTGCCGGCGGCGCAGATGCTGGCGCTGGAACGGGCCGCCGACGGCACGCTTTCCTTCCGGGTGATGGAGAAATGAGCTTCATGACCGCAACAGGCAACCCGCAGCTCAACAAACACGGCGAACTCAACCACCTGCTGACCATCGAGGGCCTGCCGCGCGACGTGCTGATCCGCATCCTCGATACCGCCGCGCCCTTTTCCGAAGTCGCCGAACGCGAAGTAAAGAAGATTCCGCTGCTGCGCGGCAAGAGCGTGTTCAACCTCTTCTTCGAGAATTCGACGCGCACTCGCACCACCTTCGAGATCGCCGCCAAGCGGCTTTCCGCCGACGTCATCAACCTCAACATCAACACCTCCTCGGCCAACCAGGGCGAGACCCTGCTCGACACGGCGGACAACCTCGCCGCGATGCACGCCGACATGTTCGTCGTGC
>CAIZHL010000394.1 GCA_903932755.1 uncultured beta proteobacterium | reverse complement strand
GTGAATAGGTTGGCTGTGGAGGAAGGATTCGAACCTTCGCATGCTGGAATCAAAATCCAGTGCCTTAACCAACTTGGCGACTCCCCAACATCGAGACTCCGCCTTGAGGGCGCAGGTCGAAAGGACGCGCATTTTCGGGGTTTTCGGGCCTGCTGTCAAATCAGGACAGCGGATGTCGGTCCATTCCGGCGGCGATGAAGCCCCGCATGTCGGACGGCAATGCGGCCAACGCCATCTTCGCCGCCGACTCGCCGGCAAACCCGACGAAACAGCAGGCGCCGGAACCGCTCATGCGCGCATCTCCATGCTGCCGCAACCATTCCAGATGACGGGCGACCTCGGGATAGAGCGTGCAGGCGACGGGCTCGAGGTCATTGTGACCGTAACCCGGAAGCCAATCGGCGGCGGCAATGGGTGCGGTATCGCGGCGCAAGTCTGGCGAGCGGAAGATTTCCTGCGTCGGCACCGCGACGCCGGGCACCAACACCAGATACCAGGCAGCAGACAATACGACGTCAGTGAAGTGCTCGCCCACTCCTTCGGCGAACACGGTGCGGCCATGAACGAAGACCGGCACGTCGGCACCCAGCGCGAGCCCGATGCGCTGCAACTCGAGCGAATCGAGGCCGGTGTGCCACAGGCGGTTCAGTGCCATCAGCGTCGTCGCCGCATCCGAACTGCCGCCACCGAGACCGCCGCCCATCGGCAAGCGCTTCTCGACGTGCAAGGTGACGCCGGCGGTGGCGCCGGTCGCCGAACGCAGTGCCTCGGCCGCGCGGACGGTGAGATCCGCTTGCGGCGGCACGCCGGGCAGCGGATTTGCCAGCAGGATGCGGCCATCGCTGCGGGGTTCGCAGCGGATCGCGTCGCCGTAATCGAGGAAACGGAATACGGTTTGCAGCAAGTGGTAGCCGTCGGCGCGCCGTCCGATGACGTGCAGGAACAGATTGATCTTGGCCGGCGCCGGCCAGACGCGATCCCAATCACTCATCGGGCGCAGTCCATTCCTCGACCACAAGCGTGAATTCGACATCGTCGCGGCGGGCTTGCATGATCCGCAAAAGTCGGTGCTGGCGGAACGCCGAAGTGTCGGTGATCACCACGCGCCAGCCATCGACTTCGCCGCTCAGGGCAGGCTTTGCGCCGCGCAGCCATTCGGCCAAGGCCTCCAGCGGCAATGGCGTGCCAAATGCGCGCTGCGCCAGTTGCGGCAGGGAGCCGGCGCTGATTGCCGCCTGATTCGGCTGCACCAGCCTGGCGCCTGCGGCATCGCGCGTGAGCTCCGCCAGACCCTGTCCCAGCGGCGACATGAGCAGCACGGCGTCACTGCCGGGTGCATGCTCCCAGCTGAAACGCAAATGGTCGCGGCGATCGCCCTGGCGCAGCGAAATGCGGCCTTCCGCGGTGAATCGCTGCAAGGGCGGGCCGAGAACGGTTTCGGCCGCGGGCTGCTGCGGGAGCTGGGCACATGCGGCCGCGAGCAAAACGACCAGCCAGGCCAGCCAGGCTCTCACGCTGCCACGCAAGGACAACTCAGGGGACAAACCGCTTGATCGTCGCCGTCAGCACTTCATTGGTCGGATGTGCCTTGGCCGCTTCGCGCCAGACAGCCAGGGCTTCGTCGCGCCGGCCGCTGGCCCACAGCACCTCGCCGAGATGGGCGGCGATTTCGCCATCGGGTACTTTCGCAAACGCCCGCCGCAGATACTCGAGGGCCGCCGGCAGCTGGCCCTGGCGGAACAGGACCCAGCCCTTGCTGTCGAGAATCGCGGCGTCATCCGGCGCCAGCGTCACGGCCCGGTCGATCAGTTGTGCCGCCTCGTCAAGGCGCATGTTGCGATCGGCGAAGGAATAGCCGAGCGCGTTGTAACCCTGCGGCGACTCCGGCTTGAGGGCGATCAGGCGCTGCAGGTGCCGCTCCATGACATCCAGGTAGCCGAGCTTCTCGGCTGCCAGCGCCGTCTCGTAGAGCACATCGGGATCATCGGGGCGCGCTTCGAGAATTTTCGTGAGGAAAGCATAAGCATCGGCGTGGCGCCCGACGTCGCGCAGCAACTGGGCCTCGGCCACCACCAGGCGCGAATCGTCGGGCGAGGTCCCGCGCGCCGCCGCCAGCCGCGCCCGCGCCTCGTCGAGCTTGTTCTGGCGCAGCAGGACCTGCGCGGCACGCACCCTGGCCTGCGTCGCATGTTCGCCGGCCGCAACCTGGTCATACCAGCCGATGGCTTCATCCGGGCGCTTGGCCTGCTCGGCGATCTGACCCAGATAGAAACGCGCCGGATTCACGTCACCACGCCCGATTTCGACATAGCGCTTGAGTTGCTGCTCGGCCTCGGTGGAATCGTTGACCTGCAGCGAGAGTATCCCGACGGCGTAAAGCATCTCGGGGCTGTCCGGATTGGCCGCCAGCAAACGCCGGAACTCGACGCGCGCTTCTTCATAGTACTTTTCGCTGACCAGGATCCGGGCGTAAGCCAGGCGGACATCCTGGGCCTCGGGATTGGCGCCCAGCCAGCCCTTCAGGAAATCCAGCTGCGCCGATCCCCTAGGCAGGAGTTCCGCCTTGAACAAGGCGGCAACGTCCCAGTTCGGGCGCAACACCAGCGCCTGGTCGATCTCGCTGCGGGCGCGATTGGTATCGCCTATGGCAAGTTCCGCCTGGGCTCGCACAAAACGGGCTTCCGCAAGCTCGGGGTAGGGCTGGGTCAGCTGGTTGAACAGGCGATGCACCGCCTGTTTGTCCGGATAGCGGGCAAAGGCGCGCGACAGTCGCATCAGCACTTCGCCGGCATTCGGGACCGCCATCGCCAGTTCGCGGGCGAGGCTCGCACCCAATTCATCGATGCGGCCGCTGGAGAGGAGCAGCGACGATTGCATCTGCCTTGCCGGCTGCGACTCGGGTTCGAGGCTCAACCAGAGCCGGACTGCGTCCAGCGCGACGTCGTACTGGCGCGAATGAAAGGCGACATCTGCCGCTCGACGCGCAATTCGCGGATCGCGCGTGCTGTTCGCCAGATCGAGAAGCGCGCTGGCGGCAAGCTGGTACTGGCCGCGCTGGCCGGCAATCTCCGCAAGCAGGAACTGGTAGAGGATCTGGCCGGTCAGTTCCTGCACGGGCAGCTTGTCCGGTTCCTTTCCCGGCGCCGGCAGCTCGGCAGCGGGTTCGCCTGCAGGTACGGCAGCGGGTGCCGCAGTCTGCGCCCACGCGCATGCGCCCGACAACGTGAGCAGGAGCGCAAGGACTGGGGAACGGATGTTCATTGGCGCGGCACCTCGGCGAAACCAAATACAATGCGGCGATGTTAGCAGTTTCGTCAGTTGTTTCGTGCGAGTCCATGCATGCCTGAACTGCCTGAGGTCGAAGTCACGCGCCGCGGAATTGCGCCCACCCTGACCGGCAACAAGGTCTTCGCCGCAATTGCCCGGACGCCGGCGCTGCGTTATCCCCTGCCGCAAAACCTGGAACAAAAGCTCGGCGGCCAACGGCTGGCGACCGTAAGCCGTCGCGGCAAATACCTGCTGCTGGACTTTGGTCACGGGCACCTGCTGATCCACCTCGGCATGTCCGGCAGCTTGCGCCTGGTGCCGGCCAGCCTGCCCGCCGAAAAGCACGATCATTTCGATCTGGTATTCGCCGTCGCAGGCGGAAAAGTGGCTTTGCGCCTGCGCGACCCGCGGCGTTTCGGCGCGATTCTCTGGCTCGGGCGCGACGCGCCGGCGCATCCCCTGCTGGCGGTGCTCGGCATCGAGCCGCTGACGGATGAATTCAGTGCCGGGTGGCTCAAGCAGGAACTGGCCGGCCTCTCTGCGGCCATCAAGCCGACGCTGATGGACAGCCATCGCGTCGTCGGCATCGGCAACATCTACGCCTCGGAAAGCCTGTTCCGCGCCGGAATCGATCCGCGCACCCCCGCCGGCCGGATTTCCCTGAAACGGCTGGAACGCCTGGTGCCGGCGATCAAGTCCACGCTGGCCGCCGCGATCGACGCCGGCGGCAGCAGCCTGCGCGACTTCATCCATTCGGACGGCAGCTCGGGCTATTTTCAGCAACAGTATTTTGTTTATGGCCGCAGCGGCGAGTCCTGCCACGTCTGCGGCCGCCCGATCAGGGAACTGCGCCAGGGGCAGCGGGCGACTTTTTTCTGCGCCGGCTGCCAGCGCTAGGCTGTTACTTGGCGGTCAGCGCCAGAAACTTCACCATCAGCTGGTCTTTTGTTTCCGGATGGTTCGGATCATCGGGGATGCAGTCCACCGGGCAGACTTCGCGGCACTGCGGCGTGTCGAAGTGGCCGACGCATTCGGTACATTTGCCCGGATCGATGATGTAGATTTCGTCGCCCTGCGAAATCGCGTTGTTCGGGCACTCCGGCTCGCAAACGTCGCAGTTGATGCATTCATCGGTGATGATCAAGGCCATGGAAGCTTCCTCAGTGATTGAGTTTGAGTTTCAGCCGCTCCGAGACAAGCGGATGCACGAATTTGGACACGTCGCCGCCCAGGGTGGCGATCTCGCGCACCATGGTGGCCGAGATGAACATGTAGTTTTCGTCGGGCGTCAGGAACACTGTTTCGACATCGGGATAGAGGCTTCGGTTCATGCCTGCCATCTGGAATTCGTACTCGAAATCCGAAACCGCGCGCAGGCCGCGCAGGATGATCGACGCGCCCTGCTCGCGCATGAAATTCATCAGCAGGCTGTCGAAACCCTGGACCTCGACATTGGGATAGCCGGTGAGTATCCGCCGCGCAATATCGACGCGTTCGGCAAGGTCGAACAGGGGCTGCTTCTTGCGGCTTTCGGCGACGCCAATGATGACCTTTTGAAACAGGCCAGAGGCGCGCCGCACCAGATCTTCGTGCCCCCGCGTCAGAGGATCGAAGGTCCCGGAATACACGGCGACGGAATTGTTCATGCCCGCTCCAGCAAATGAAAAAATACCTGTCCGGCCCGTCCCTGCTTGGTCACCGTCCAGCTTCCCAATTTCTCCAGCGGCACTTCGGCCTCGGCATACAGCCTCGCCCGCGGTGCAGCCAGTTGCTCCAGCCGGGACTCTATACGGTCGAGCCAGCCTTGCCCATAAGGTGGATCAAGAAACAGCACATCAAAGCGCCGACCGGATGGGGGGGCGAATTTTAGCGCATCGCAGCAAAACAGTTCCAGTCGCGGACATGCGAAGTCGTCGGCATGCTTTTTCAGTGCCGCGAACGCCGGCCGCGAACGCTCCACCAGGGCAACGTGGTCCGCCCCGCGCGAGGCCGCTTCAAAACCGAGGATGCCGCTGCCGGCGAAGAGATCGAGGCAGCTGAGCCCGGCGAGGTCCTGCCCCAGCCAGTTGAACAGGGTCTCGCGCACCCGGTCCGGCGTCGGCCGCAAACCTGGCGCGTCGGCCACCTGGATCAGGCGGCTGCGCCATTCGCCGCCGGTGATGCGGATGCGACTCACAGGACTGCCCTTCCCCCAGCCCCCTGCCCGAGGCAGGGGGTGACGGCGGTTCGCTGCTGCGCAGCTCCGTAGCCTGGCGGCGCCGCCCTTGGGGCGGCCCTGCGGGCGGCGCTCACGAACCCGAACCGGCGTCAGTCCGCCGCAACCACCACCGTGACAAGGTTTTCCGCCCTGACGTGACGGGCGAAAGCGGCCTTGACCTGATCGGCGGTAACGGCTTTGACCTTGCCCGGAAAGTCGTCGAGATAGGTCAGCGGAAGGCCGTAGAAGCCGATCGTGGAAAGGTAGCCGAGCAGCTTGGCATTGCTGTCCATGCGCAGCGCGAGGCCGTCGACCATGTTCTTCTTCGCGGCGGCCAGTTCCTGCGGCGTCGGGCCCTTGGCGATGTAGTCGGTCAGCACCTGGTCGACTACCTTGAGCGCGGCGTCAACCTGCTCGCGCCGGGTCTGCAGGCCGATCTCGAATGGTCCCTCGAGCTTGCGCGGGGCGAAGTAGGAATGCACGCTGTAGGCAAAGCCGCGCTTTTCGCGGACTTCCTTCATCAGGCGCGAAACAAAGCCGCCGCCGCCCAGGGTGTAGTTGCCGACCAGCAGCGGAAAGTAGTCGGGATCGCTGCGGCTGATCGCCGGCAGGCCGACATGCACATGACTTTGCGCGGCGGGATGGGGGATCTTGATGGTTTCACGTTGCGGCTTCTTCACCGGCGGCGGCACCAGTTCGGCGCCGCCGGGCGGGAGCGCTTCCGTCAGGCGCAGGGCGATCGCCTCGGCTTCCGCGCGTGACACGTCGCCGATGATCGAAACGATGGCGCCGCCGGCGCCGTAGTGCCTGCGGTGAAAGGCGACGAGGTCCTCGCGCGTGATGGCGCCGACGCTCTCCACGCCGGGGCTGACGCCGTAAGGATGGCCGGGATAAATGGCCGCGGCGAAGCGCTTGCCGGCTATGGAATCCGGCCGCGTTTCGGCTTCGCGGATGCTGGCGATGCTGCGTCCTTTCTCGCGCTCAAGCACCGATTGCGGAAAAGTCGGCGCTGACAGCACGGCGCGCATCAAGTCCAGCGCCGCATCGCGTTCGGCTTTGCTCGAAAGCGTGCGCAGGCTGATGCTGGCGCGGTCGCTGTCGGCCCCGCCGCCCAGGCGGGCGCCCAGGTCGACCACGCGTCCGGAAATCTTCTCCTCGTCCATGTCCCCGGCGCCCGCTTCCAGCAGGCTGCGGGTCAGTCCGGCGAGGCCGGACTTGCCGGCAGGAACGAAAGCGCCGCCGGCGGCAAAATCGAGCTGGACGTCGAGGATGGGGATCACCCGCGTCTCGATGAAGTACACCTTGGCTCCGGTGGGCGCAATCCAGTGTTCGATCTTCACGCCGGCCAGGGCCACGCTCGATGCCAGGGACGCCAGCAGACAGATCACAATCGAGCGAAGCGAGCCGACTATCCGCAGCGACGCGCCAGCTATGCTAGCCGTCTTGCTGCGCAGAGGCTTCATCAGTAGCCCCGCCCCGGGAAGGGGGCGCAGGCGGGGTTTCGCAAAGCACTGCTTTGCGCCGCCGAAGCCGGTTGGCTGTGCAAAGCCGGCCGTGGACCGGGGGTGGGGGGCGATCAATTTGCTTTGCTTCATCAGTGCCTCACTGCCCCGGAGGGCTTCCTCGGTTTGCTGTTTTCGATGGGTTGCGGGTCGAGCACCGCGATGCTCAGGCTGTCGTCCGAAAAATACTTCTTCGCCACCGCCTGGACTTCTTCCGCGGTGACGCTCTTGAGCTTCTCCAGCAAGGTGTCGATGTCGCGCCAGGAAACGCCGGCCGCTTCGGCACCGCCGATCTCCATGGCCTGCGCCATCAGCGAATCGCGCTTGTAGATCTGCGACGCGATGGACTGGGTCTTGACCCGCGCCAGTTCCTCGGCCGAGACACCTTCGTCCTGGATGCGCTTGATTTCGGCG
>CAIZHL010000393.1 GCA_903932755.1 uncultured beta proteobacterium | reverse complement strand
GCCCTTCGATCCGCGTGAATGCCACAGCCCGCTGCCGCGCGCCTACCAATGGGCCGACGGCTCGGCCTACATCAACCACGTCGAACTGGTGCGCAAGGCGCGCGGCGCCGAACTGCCGCCGGAGTTTCACGTCGATCCGCTGATGTACCAGGGCGGCTCCGACAGTTTCCTCGGTCCCTGCGATCCGGTGCTCGCCTGCGACGAGGCCTGGGGCATCGATTTCGAGGCCGAGGTGGCGGTGGTAACCGGCGACGTGCCGTTGGGTGCATCGTCCGAACAATGCGCGCAGCAAATTCGCCTGCTGATGCTGGTGAACGACGTCAGCCTGCGCAATCTGATTCCGGCCGAACTGGCCAAGGGTTTCGGCTTCGTCCAGTCGAAGCCCGCCTCGGCCTTTTCGCCGGTGGCGGTCACGCCCGACGAACTGGGTGCGGCCTGGCAGGACACGAAACTGCACCTGCCGCTCGAGGTCGAGTTGAACGGCAAGCCTTTCGGCAAGCCCGATGCCGGTGTCGACATGACTTTCAATTTTGCCCGGCTCATCGCCCATCTGGCGAAGACACGCGAACTCGAGGCTGGTTCGGTGATCGGTTCCGGCACCGTGTCGAACAAGCAGGGCGGCCTGTTCGGTTCCTCGGTGGCCAACGGCGGCGTCGGCTACTGCTGCATCGCCGAGCTGCGCATGTATGAAACCATCGAAGAGGGAAAGCCAAGGACAGCCTTCATGAGCTTCGGCGACCGCGTCAGGATCGGGATGCGCGATGGCTCGGGGAACAGCATTTTCGGCGACATCGACCAGGTGGTCCGGCGCCACGTTCCCGCTACATGAACGTCATTGGAATTCCTGCAGCGACCAAAGCCGCCGGCTGACTGGCCCTGCTTTCAGTTTCGGCCGCTGCGTTTAACGTCGATGAGGCCGACGTTAGCCTTCACTGAACCTGCGCTACGCCCCGCTTTCCTTGAGGACTTCGACCAGGAACAGGATTTCCTCGGCCACCGACTGCGGGAAGCCGGCGCGCGCGCCTTCGCGGTTGTCTTCCAGCAGATGTCGCAGATAGGTGATGCACTCCGCTGGCTGCGACCAGATTTTCTGCACATGCTCGGCGACGCGTGAGAAATTTTCCAGCCTTGGCACTTCGCTCGTAGCGGGACTACCCCATTCCTCGGCCTGGATGTTGAAGTGCGTGCGCAGTTTCTCGGCGGTTTCGGCGAATTCCTTCTGCAGTCCGCGGCTGCGATAGATGCCGAGCAGCTTCAGCCAGTGATAGACGGCATGGCGCGGGTGGGTCTCGATGTATTCGATGAGGGCTTGCGCCGCGCCTTGCTCAAGCCCCATGGACAGCATGATTTCGGCCAGTTGCAGCGTCGGTTCCACGTCGCCTTTTTGCGGGCTTTGCGGGGCAGCCGGCGGCTCGGGCGGAACGAGCGGACGCAAGGCCTCCAGTTTCGCGTTCTCGCGCGCGACGACTTCGGGTTCAGCCTCTTCCAGCGAAAAATCGATAACCATGGTTTGGTCGGCGCGGAATGCTTCGGCTGGCGCGGCTTGCGGGGGGGCGACCGCCACAGCGTCCGCGCTTGTACCGGCTGCGGCCCCGGCTGCAGCACCGGATGTTTCTCCGGCCGGGTCGGAATCGGTGGCCGCAGGCGCTTCAACCGGTTTTTCCGCAGCCGCAGCAGCATTGTCCGCGGCGGCCGCCGAATCCTCGTCGCGAGATGTTTCCGCCGCGGGCGCCACGACCAATGCCGTCGCGGACTTTGCATCATCCTGCGACACCCTTGCGTGCGGCGCTGCGGGGGCGGTTGCGGAAAGCGGGGCCGGTTTGCGCCGGCGGAACCACCACAGGCCCACCAGGGCAAGTGCCGCCAGGTTGGCAACCATCAGGCGCACATCGAAGCCCTCTGTGGCCGGCATTGCCGCCGCTGCGGGCATTGCAGCCGCAACAGGGACCGGCGCGGCAACGGCCGGGGCCTTTGCCGGCATGTTGCGGACCAGTTGGCTGACATCGTTTATGCCCGTTTCCAGGCGGCGCAGCTTGTCGAGCATATCCTGCACGCTGCGTGCTTCGTCCACGCCAGCCAACCCTGCCCGCCACTCGATGCGCAGCACCGAGCGTTCGTCTTCCGACACCTTGCCCAGGCGACCGACATCGATCTGGTCGCTGCGGCGCAGTGCCTGCTCGGGATTGGCCGCCAGCGCTGCAGGCGGCAGGAGAAGCAAGGCGGTCAGGACGGCACGAAACCCACCGACATTCAATCGGCAACGGAAGGGAATGGTGGCCGCGGACTTTGACATCAAATTCGGGAGGGCTATAGTCCCGCCATTCTAGTCGTTGCCGCCCCCGCGCGCTTTTGCCGAGCAGCGACGGGCAAGGCCCCCAAATTTCTTTTTAAGGACAGCCATGAAGCTCTACAGCTACTTTCGCAGTTCCGCCAGCTTTCGGGTGCGCATAGCGTTGGCGCTCAAGGGCATCGACTACGAGTATGCGGCGGTACATCTGTTGCAAGGAGGCGGCCAGCAGTTCGCAGCCGGTTTCAAGGCGATGAACCCGGCTGCGCTGGTGCCGGTGCTGGACGATGATGGCACCGTATTGACGCAATCCCTGGCGATCATCGAATACCTCGACGAAACACGGCCATTGCCGCCGCTGCTGCCGGCGACGGCGGCAGAACGGGCGCGGGTGCGGGCAATCGCGCTGTCGATTGCCTGCGAGATCCATCCGCTCAATATCCCGCGGGTCCTGGGCTATCTCAACAAAACCCTCAGTATTGCCGAGGAACAGAGAAATGCCTGGTATCGCCATTGGGTCGAGACCGGGCTTGCCACCGTGGAGGCGATGCTGGCCGGCGATCCGCGCACCGGCATCTGCTGCCATGGGGATTCTCCGACGCTCGCGGATATTTTCCTGGTGCCGCAGATTTTCAACGCCCAGCGCTTTGCCTGCCGGCTGGACCATGTGCCGACGGTGATGCGCATCCACGAACACTGCCTGACGCTGCCGGCGTTTGCCGCTTCGGTACCGGCCGGGCAGCCGGATGCCGAATAGGGCGGTTCAGTCGCCTTTCAGCCGCCCGGCGAAAACCTTGCGCAATTTCGCCGCCTTGGGCGCGACCACCGCCTGGCAATAGCCCTGCTGGGGATTGTTGGCGTAGTAATTCTGGTGGCCGTCCTCGGCGCGCCAAAAAGTCGGCGCTGGCGACACGGCGGTGACGATGGGATCGGGCCAGATTCGCTGCGCCGCGAGGTCGGCGATCAGCGCTTCGGCGATTTTTCGCTGCGCATCGTCGTGGGTGAAGATCACCGAGCGGTACTGGGTGCCGATGTCGTTGCCCTGGCGGTTGAGCGTGGTCGGGTCGTGGATGGCGAAGAAGGCCGTCAGCAGCGTCCGGTAATCGATCACGGCGGGATCGAAGCGGACCTCGACCACCTCGGCATGCCCGGTGCGGCCACTGCAGACGCCGTGGTAATCGGGCTTTTCGGTGCTGCCGCCGGCGTAGCCGGAGACCACGGACTCGACCCCCTTCAACTGCAGCAAAGCCGCTTCCAGGCACCAGAAGCAGCCGCCGCCCAGGGTTGCAAGCCCGGTTGCAACTGAGGTGGCGATTTCAGTATTCATTCGTTTCTCCCGCAGCGAAGTGCAATGGGCCAGATGATGGGTTTTCGCGCCTGCGGATCCGGCCAGATTTGACGCAGGCGCACCCCGAGTTCGACACAGGGATCGGCGCCGCGTTCCTTCATGTAACGCTGGGTGGCCGACCAGGTACGCAGGTAGGCCAGCAGGTCGTCCAGCGTCCATTCCAGGCGGATTTCAAATTCCGGCGCGACGATGTTGGCGAACGGAAACGGCATCCCGCGATAGGCCAGGTCGACCCAGCGTCGTTCCGGCGGCCACCAGGGACCAATGGTGTTGCGGTAGAAGTCCTCGACCAGGACGTTCAGCTCGGGCTCGCCGCGCAGCAAGGTGTAGGTCCAGGCCGCGAGCAGACCGCCGGGTTTCAGCACGCGGCGGACCTCGGTATAGAAAGCGTCGTGGCAGAACCAGTGCAGCGCCTGCGCCACGGTGACGATGTCGCAGCAGGCGTCAGGCAGGCCGCTGGCCTCGGCCGGTGTCGCGCGGTAGTCGATGCGCGAATCGGATACCGCCTGGGCGACCTGCTCGGCCGACAGGTCGGTGGCGTGGATGTGTCGGAAGTGTTCCGCCAGCGCCAGCGCCGCCTGGCCGTTGCCGGTGCCGCAGTCCCAGGCCAGGTCTTTCGTCGCGCACTGCCGCGCCAGCCAGGCGAACAACTCAGGCGGATAGGATGGCCGCGCCTTGGCGTAATCCGCAGCGTGGCCGGAAAAGTGGTCCGCGGCCAGGGCCTCAGACCCTTTCGATGATCATTGCGATACCCTGGCCGACGCCGATGCACATGGTGCATAGTGCATAGCGGCCTCCCGTGCGATGCAACTGGTACATCGCGGTGGTGACCAGGCGCGCCCCGCTCATGCCCAGCGGATGGCCGATGGCGATGGCGCCGCCGTTCGGGTTGATCCGGGCGTCGTCGTCGGCCAGGCCGAGGTCGCGGGTGACGGCGAGGCCCTGTGCGGCGAAGGCTTCGTTGAGTTCGATGACGTCCATCTGGGCCAGGGTGAGGCCGGTTTGCGCCAGCAGCTTCTTCACCGCCGGTGCCGGGCCGAAGCCCATGATGCGCGGTGCCACACCGGCCGTGGCCATCGCCACGACGCGCGCCTTCGGCGTCAGGCCATGGGTTTTTGCGGCGGCTGCCGAGGCGATCAGCAGCGCGCAGGCGCCGTCATTGACGCCCGAGGCATTGCCCGCCGTGACGGTGAGTTCGGGACCGTTGATGCCCTTGAGTTTGGCCAGTTGCTCCAGCGTGGTGTCGGGACGCGGATGCTCGTCGGTGTCAAAGATCTTGGGGTCGCCCTTCTTCTGGGCGATTTCGACGGGGGCACTTTCGTCCTTGAAGCGGCCGGCGGCGTGGGCCGCGCCCCAGCGCTGTTGCGAGCGCAGGGCAAAGGCGTCCTGGTCGGTGCGGGCAATCCTGAATTCGGCGGCGACGTTGTCCGCGGTTTCCGGCATCGAGTCCACGCCGTACTGCTGCTTCATCAGCTTGTTGATGAAGCGCCAGCCGATCGTGGTGTCGTACACGGCGTTGCTGCGCGAAAACGCGCTGTCGGCCTTGGGCATGACGAAGGGCGCGCGGCTCATGCTTTCCACGCCGCCGGCGATCATAAGCGCGGCTTCGCCGGCCTTGATCGCACGCGCTGCCGTGCCGACGGCATCCATGCCGGAGCCGCACAGCCGGTTCATGGTGGTGCCGGGCACGGCCACCGGCAAGCCGGCCAGCAGGCCGGCCATGCGCGCGACGTTGCGGTTGTCCTCGCCGGCCTGGTTGGCGCAGCCGTAGATGATGTCTTCGACCAGTTCCCAATTGACGCCGGGATTGCGCGCCATCAGCGCCTTGATCGGCAGGGCGGCGAGGTCGTCGGTGCGGATGCCGGACAGCGTGCCGCCATAGCGGCCGATGGGTGTGCGAATTGCGTCGCAGATAAAGGCTTGCGGGTTCATGCGGACTCGCTTTCTTCAAAAAAATGCCCCTTGATGCGGGTGGAGCGGCCGCGAAACACGGCAATCACCTTGCCGTCCTGGTTCGTGACCTCGATATCGTAGATGCCGCTGCGCCCGCCCTGGTGGCGCGCGCCGCCGGTGGCCGTGAGCGTATCGCCGAGATGGGCGGGGGCGATGAAGTTGATGTCGACGCCGGCGGCCACGGCGCGGTGATTGAAGCTGTTGCAGGCGTAAGCGAAGTTGGTATCGGCCAGGGCGAAAATGAAGCCGCCGTGGCAGATGCCGTGGCCGTTGACCATGTCCTGGCGGATCTTCATGGTGACGATGGCGCCGCCCGGAGTGGTGCTGGTGATGACGATGCCAAGACCTCGCGCCGCGTGGTCGTCCGGCCACATGACTTCGGTGCAGCGCTCTGCAATTTGTTGTGCTGTCAGTCCCATCATTGGCCCTTGAAATTTGCGCTGCGTTTTTCCATGAAGGCGGCAACGCCTTCGCGGTAGTCGTGGCCGAAGCCGAGTTCCTGCTGGCTGGCACGTTCCAGTTCGAGTTGCTGTTCCAGGCTGTTGCCGCTGCTGGCGTAGATTGCTCGTTTGGTGTGCGCCAGGCCCTTGGTCGGCGCGGTGCTGAAATGCACGGCCAGCCGTTCGGCTTCCGCCATCAGCTTGTCGTCGTCGAGGCATTTCCAGATCAGGCCCCAGTCTGCGGCCTGTTCGGCGGAAAGCTTGTCGCCGAGCATGGCCAGCCCCATGGCGCGGGCGTTGCCGACCAGGCGCGGCAGCGCCCAGGTGCCGCCGGCATCGGGCACCAGGCCGAGCTTGCAGAATGCCTGGATGAAGGATGCCGAGCGCGCCGCCAGCACGATGTCGCAGGCCAGCGCGATATTGGCGCCGGCGCCGGCAGCGACGCCATTGACGGCGCAGATGACGGGCATTTCAAGGGCGCGCAGGGCAAGGACCAGCGGCTTGTAAAACGTTTCGATGCTATAGCCGAGGTCGACCGGCTCATTGCCGGCCGAGACGTTGCGGTCGGACAGATCCTGTCCGGCGCAAAAGCCGCGTCCGGCGCCGGTCAGCAGCAGCACGCGGGCGCCGCCGTCACGGCTGCGGGTCAGGGCCTCGCGCAGTTCCAGGTGCATCTCGGCATTGAAGCTGTTGAGGCGATCCGGCCGGTTCAGCGTGATGCGCGCGATGTTGTCGGCGAGCGAAAAAATGATGTGCTGGTAGCTCATGGGCGAGGGTCCTGAGTCGGTCATGCGGGGTTGGCGGCGACGCTGCGTGGGCGAAAGTGCTGATCATGTTCCTGCATGCATCGCCCCACAATGCATGCCCATGCCCTGCACCGGACTATAGAAGCATTTTGCGGTCGGCAGCAACGGGGAGCCGGAGCGATGATAGTTGATGCTTAAATAGTAGCAATTTAATTATGACACAAAACGATCCTGCAATGTACAATGAAAATGTATCACGTTACCATCCCCATGAAACGGCGAGGCCTTGAACCAGGCCCGAAAATGGGTAGCGATGCTGCAGCGGTTTTCCCGCCTGTCGCAAGCCGCCTGAAGCCAATAAACAGCAATTCCCCGGAGAGCCAAGATGCCGCATCCAATGTTCGAGAAACACCAGACCCTGTTGCAGCAAGCCGTTGCCGCCATCGAGTCGCGCGGCTACTGGAGCCCTTACGCCGAGGGCCCGCGCGCCTATGGTGAGACCGCGATCGAGGACGGGCGCAAGGCCTTCGAGGCCTATCTCGGCGCGCAGTTCCAGCTGGCTCAGCCCGGAGTGGTGGCCCGCGGCGGCGCCGAAGTTTCTCCCTTCGGCCTGGCGCTGAACATCTCGTATCCGCGCTGTTCCGCCGACGCCCTGATCGCGGCGGCCAGGAGCGCGATGCCCGACTGGATCAAGGCCGGAGCCGACACCCGGGCCGGCGTGTGCCTGGAAATCCTGGCGCGCCTCAATGCCCGCAGTTTTGAAATGGCCCACGCCGTGATGCACACCACGGGTCAGGCCCTGATGATGGCCTTCCAGGCCGCCGGGCCGCACGCTCAGGATCGCGGTCTCGAAGCGGTGGCTACCGCCTGGCACGAAATGAAGCATGTGCCGGAAAGTGCGCTCTGGGAAAAGCCGCAGGGCAAGAATCCGCCGTTGAAAATGGAGAAGAAGTTCACCATCATGCCGCGCGGCGTGGCGCTGGTGATCGCCTGCTCGACCTTTCCGACCTGGAACGGCTACCCCGGCATTTTCGCCAGCCTCGTCACCGGCAACCCGGTCATCGTCAAGGCGCATCCGACGGTGATCCTGCCGCTGGCCATCAGCGTCGCCGTGGCACGCGCGGTGCTGAGTGAGGCCGGCTTCGATCCGAATCTGGTGAGCCTGTTGATCGATGACGCGGCGGCGCCGGTCGCCAAGGATGTCGCCATGAATCCTGCCGTGCGCCTGATCGACTACACCGGCGGTCCCGATTTCGGCAACTGGCTGGAAGCGAATTGCCGCCATGCCATGGTGTATACGGAAAAGGCCGGAGTGAATTGCATCGTGGTCGACTCCATCGACGACTACAAGGCGATGCTGAAGAACCTTGCCTTCACGCTGTCCCTGTACTCGGGCCAGATGTGTACCACGCCGCAAACCATTTTCGTTTCGCGCGAGGGCGTGAAAACTCCGGAGGGCGTGGTCTCCGCCGAACAGTTCGGCCGCGATCTGGCCAGTGCGGTCTCGAAATTCCTCGACGATCCGGCGCGTGCGGTGGAAGTTCTGGGTGCCATCCAGTCGCCGGCGACGCTGGCGCGCCTGGAAGCGGCCCATGGTCTGGGCGAAGTGTTGCGCGCATCAAGTGCGGTCGCACACCCGCAGTGGCCCGAAGCCCGCGTACGCAGCCCGCTGATCCTCAAGGTGGGCGTGGCCGACGAGCGTGCTTACATGGAAGAACGCTTCGGCCCGATCACTCTTGTGGTCGAAACTGCGACCACGGTGGAAAGTCTTGCCACCGCCGAGCGCGTGATTCGCGAACAGGGCGCGATCACCTTCGCGCTGTATGCGACCGATCCGGCTGTGGTAGCCGCCGCCGAGGAAGCAGCTTTGCGCGTCGGCGTGGCGCTGTCGATCAATCTCACCGGCGCCGTATTCGTCAACCAGTCGGCCGGCTTCTCCGATTTCCACGCCACCGGCGCCAACCCGGCGGCGAATGCCTGCTTGACCGACAGCGCCTTTGTTGCCGCCCGCTTCTACGTGGTGCAGAGTCGACGCCATGTGTAACCATAGTCCTGCGGCGGGACGAGGAACGGAGAAACCCCGATGAAGGTTTACGCAATCGACGGCATCGTGCCGGTGGTCGATCCGACGGCATTCGTGCATCCGTCGGCGGTGCTGATCGGCGACGTCGTGGTCGGGCCGGGGGCCTACGTCGGGCCCTGCGCCAGCCTGCGCGGCGACTTCGGCCGCCTGTTCATCGGGGTGGGTGCCAATGTCCAGGACTGCTGTGTGATGCACGGCTTTCCGGGCAGCGACACCATCATCGAGGAAAACGGCCACATCGGCCATGGAGCGATACTCCACGGCTGCATCGTGCGGCGTAACGGCATGGTCGGCATGAATGCGGTGGTGATGGACAATGCCGTGGTCGGCGAATCGGCCATCGTCGCGGCGCAGAGCTTCGTCAAGGCCGGCATGGAGATTCCGCCGCGCATGCTGGCCGGCGGCGTTCCGGCCAAGGTGATGCGCCCGCTGACCGAACTCGAAATGAAATGGAAGATCGAGGGCACCGGCGTCTATCACGACCTGGTCCGGCGTTGCGCCGGCACGATGCGCGAAGTCGAGGCCCTGACCGCGGTCGAACCGGATCGCCAGAGGCTCAAATTGCCCGATTTGAAAACCCTCCAGGAAACCCGCGAGGCCGACAAGAAGTAAAAAGTCGGCGCTGGCGCCACGGCGCGTTCCCGGCGCGGCGACAGGCCATGGCGCGCTTGCGCAACGCGGCCGGGTAGAACGTTCCTTCCGCATGCACGTGCGCGGCAAGTTCATCGGGGTGCCGACAGCGGCGTAGCTCACAAGGAGGACTGTAAGCTTCCATTAAGTACGCTTATGTTAGTATCTCGCGCCGCAACAATTGCGCCTTGCTGCGGCATCAAGTGCATTTGGCGGCACACAGACACTTCGGAATCAGCACGGTGCATTCAGCGCTGGCTCCGCGGCTACAAGACCGGCACCTGGCGTCGAATGCAAATACCGGCCCCCCCCGATCAACGCACCACATATAACAAGGAAGACGCATGAAGATCCACGAATATCAGGGCAAGGAAATCCTGAAAAAGTTCGGCGTGACTGTCCCGCGCGGCATTCCCTGCTTTTCCGTCGACGAGGCGGTGAAGGCAGCGGAAACGCTGGGCGGCAAGGTTTGGGTGGTGAAGGCCCAGATCCACGCCGGCGGTCGCGGCAAGGGCGGCGGCGTCAAGGTGGCCAAGTCCATGGATGAGGTCAAGACCTACGCCGGCCAGATCCTCGGCATGCAGTTGAAGACGCACCAGACCGGCCCGCAAGGCCAGAAGGTCAATCGTCTCCTGGTCGAGGAAGGCGCCG
>CAIZHL010000392.1 GCA_903932755.1 uncultured beta proteobacterium | reverse complement strand
CCCACCTTTACGATCCCGTGCATCCGGCCGTGCTCAGGCTGATTTCGCAGACCATCCAGAGCGCGCAGCGGGTGGGCATGCCGGTGGCGGTCTGCGGCGAAATGGCCGGCGACCCGAAACTGACCCGGCTGCTGATCGGCATGGGCCTGCGCGAATTTTCCATGCACCCGGCGCAATTGCTGGAAGTCAAGCAGCAGGTCATGATGTCCGACACCGCGCAGCTTGCGGTGCGTGTCGCCAAGCTCCTGAAGGCCGACGAGCCCGACAAAATCAGCGAACAACTGGATAAACTCTGATCCATGTCAGCAGGCGTCGGCACCGTCAGCGCGCAAGTCGCGCATTTCGACCAGCCCCTCCAACTCAAGGGCGGCGGCCTGCTGCCGGCCTTCGACCTCGTGTATGAAACCTACGGCACGCTCAATGCCGCAAAGTCCAACGCCATCCTGGTCTGCCACGCCCTGTCCGGGCATCACCATGTTGCCGGATGCACGCCCGACAATCCGGCCAACGTCGGCTGGTGGGACAACATCGTCGGCCCCGGCAGGCCGCTGGATACCGACCGGTTTTTCATCGTCGGCGTCAACAACCTCGGCGGCTGCCATGGCTCCACCGGTCCGGCCAGCGCCAGCCCTGCCAGCGGCAAACCCTGGGGTGCAGATTTCCCCGTGGTTACGGTCGAGGACTGGGTCGCTTCGCAGGCACGGCTTGCCGATCACCTCGGCATCGACGCCTGGGCGGCCGTGATGGGCGGCAGCCTGGGCGGCATGCAGGCCCTGCAGTGGACGCTGTCGTTTCCCGAGCGCATCCGCCATGCCCTGGTGATCGCCGCCGCGCCGAAGCTTTCGGCCGAGAACATCGCCTTCAACGACGTCGCCCGCCAGGCCATCCTGACCGACCCGGATTTCCACGGCGGGCATTTCTACGAGCACGGCGTGCGCCCGCTGCGCGGCCTGCGCCTGGCGCGCATGCTGGGCCACATCACCTATCTGTCCGACGACCAGATGGCCGAGAAGTTCGGCCGGCGGCTGCGCGTCGGCGCCGGCAGCTACGGCTTCGACGTCGAGTTCGAGATCGAGTCCTACCTGCGCTACCAGGGCGACAAGTTCGCCGGCGTGTTCGATGCCAACACCTACCTGCGCATGACCAAGGCGCTCGACTACTTCGATCCGGCGCTGGACTTCGACGACAACCTGGCGCGCGCCCTGGCCCGGGCCAAAGCCAAATTCCTGGTGGTTGCGTTTACCACCGACTGGCGCTTCTCGCCCGAACGTTCGCGCGAGATCGTCCATGCCCTGGTGCACAACGGGCAGGACGTGGCCTATGCCGAAATCGACAGCGCCCACGGCCACGACTCCTTCCTGATGGACGAGCCGCACTACCACGCCGTGGTCGACAGCTATTTAAAGCGAGTCAAGCTATGAGCGTCGCCTTGGAAAGAGCAGATTTCGACCTCATCGCCAGTTGGGTGCAACCCGGCGAGCGCGTGCTTGACCTCGGCTGCGGCGACGGCTCGCTGCTGAAGCGCCTGATCGAGGAGCGCGGCGCCAAGGGCTACGGCGTCGAACTTGAAGACGCCGAAGTTCTGACCGCCATCGGCAACGGCATCAACGTCATCCAGGGCAACCTGGAACAGGGCCTCGCCGGTTTCGACGACCAGACCTTCAACCATGTCGTGCTTTCGCGCACCCTGCAGACCGTGCGCCACACCGAGCGCATCCTCGGCGAAATGCTGCGCGTCGGGCGCGAGGCCGTGGTCAGCTTCCCCAACTTCGCCTACTGGAAGAACCGCATGGCGGTCATGGCCGGGCGCATGCCGGTGTCCGAAGACCTGCCCTACGAATGGTTCGACACGCCCAACCTGCGCTTCTTCACCTTGCTCGATTTCGAGGCCCTGTGCGCGAAGATGCAGCTTGTCATCCGCGAGCGCCAGGTGCTTGACGAGGCCGGCCGCCTGGTCACCGAAGAGCCGAACTTCCTCGGCAGCCTGGCGGTTTACCGGCTCGGCCGCTGAGGCCGGGCGCGGCGCTTTCAGTCCTGGGTTTTTACTTCCGCTTCCGGCGGCGGCGCGGCCGGATCGGGGTTTTCCGTGCCGTCGGGGTTTGCCGGGCCGGCGGCCTTGCGCAGGCGCTTTTCTTCTTTTTTGGCTTTCTTGGCTAGATCTCTCTGGCGCTTTTCGAACGAATAATTGGGTTTTGCCATCGGGGACCTCGATCAGGAAACGGAAAAATGAAGCAATGGCGCAATTGTACGGCAGTCCTTAAGCGATTCTCCATCACGACCGCCGGCAGCAGGAGTCGCCGCCGTCCGGCGGCGCGGCCCGCTACTCGTCATAGGCGAGCAGGACCACGTCGGCCGCCTGCCGGCGCAGCGGGATCAGCGCCTGGTAGGCCGGCGAGGAATGCCAGCCATCGATCGCCTCGCGGCCGGGAAAGCGGATCACCACAACGTCGGCGTGCTCGTGGTCCCCGGCCAGCACCGCAGCATTCCTGCCGCGGAACACCAGTTCGGCGCCCCATGGCGCCAGGGTGGCGGGAACCGCGCCGCGGTAGGCGTCCCATTTTCCGGCATCCTTCACCGTGATGTGGCCGATGACGTAAGCATTGCCCATGCTGCCTCCTGCGCGGCGCCGGTTCAGCGCCGCGTGCCGTCCGCAGCCGCGTCGGGCAGGAAGCGGACCCGGCCGCTATCGAGTTCATACACCGCCCCGACCAGCTTGATCGCGCCTTCGTCCGCGCGGGCCTGGGCTTCCGTGGTGGCGAGCAGATCGCGCACCACCCTGCGCACGTTGGCCTCGACGCCTGCGCTCAGCAGTTCGTCCGGCGGCGCCTGCGGGTCAAGGCCGTCCAGCGCGGGATCGATCTGTTCCAGCAGCATTTCAATCTTTCCGGCGTGGCGTGAGCCGTCGAAGCGGGAAGCGATCGCCGCCTTCACCGCGCCGCAGCCCTCGTGTCCCAGAACCACGAACAACGGTGTCTGCAAATGCCGCACTGAATACTGAAGGGTGCCCAGGACCGCCGGCCCCAGCACGTTGCCGGCGACGCGTATGACGAACAGTTCGCCGAAGCCGGCATCGAACACCAGTTCCGGCGGTACGCGACTGTCGCTGCAACCGAGGATCGTGGCATAGGGCTGCTGGCCCCTGCTCAGTTCGGCCAGGACCGCCTTCTGCACGGTGGGGAAGCGCGCCTCGCCATTGACGAAGCGCAGGTTGCCGGCCTGCAGCCGGGCCAGGGCTTCGTCGGCGGTTCGCGGCGGCATGTCGGTTCGCGTGAGGTCCATCATGGCGGCCTTTCTTTCAGGAGCGGATGCGCGCCGCCGCCATATCCGGCGGCGGCGGGCGCCGGCGAGCCATGCGGGGCAGGGCGGCTTCAGCCTTTTCCAATTGCCTTCACCTCCGCGCCGGCGGTCCAGATCCGGTAACGCACCTCGACTCCCTCGGGCACATAGACCACGACCGGCAGGCGGCTGTTGTAGCGGATGATGTGGGGCGCGTCGTCCAGGGTAACGAAACGCGCCACCTTCGGCGCGTTCGGGTCGACGGCCATCAGCGTGCCGGCCATCGGCCCGAGTTTGCCCACCACGTAGCGCGTGTAGCCCCAGCCCTTGATGGCTTCTTCCTCGATCCTGCCGCCGAAGAAGTAGCGGTTGGCGCCGTCGGTCTCCACCGTCTTGCCGACGATCAACTCCACCTTGAACCCGGATTCATCCGCCTGCTGCGGCAACTGCAGGACATGGCGCACCATGCCCGCCGCGGCCGGCGGAAATGCTGCCATGGCGTCGGCCGCCCGGCAGGCAGGCAGGACAAACAGAAACAGCAGGACAGCGGATGCCAGCGTTTTCATCGATCTCCCTCCTCGTGCCGCTTTACTTTACACGCCGGCGCAGCGGCGCGGTATCGGGGTCGCGCCGGGTGCGCGGGGGCGGGATGTAACGAGGTCGCGCGCCTACTGCGTGCTCAGAGATCGTCGCCATAGGACTCCCGGCACTCCGCAACGAGTTCCTGCAGCACCAGTTCGGGAGCAAGCAAAGCGCCTTCCGAGTCTGGCGTGGGAAATACCGCCGCCAGTTGCTTGCCTTGCGCGAGGTCCGGGAGCCACTGTTCCATGAAGGCATGAAGCTCGATCGGCTGCGGTTCGCAATTTTCCCAGCCGGCTTTTGCGCAGGCAGATGCGTAGGCGGGGTGCGGCCAGAATGGAGCCGCCTCCTTTCCTGCGGCAGCCAGCGACACCGCGCGACCTTCGGCGTCGCGCAGCGTCCAGACTTCCTGCCAGTCGGCAACACGCTTAATGAAATGCTTGAGGCGCGCCCCGGCATCCAAGCGGGACACGGACTGCATTTCCTTTTCCGAGATTCGATAAGGCATCTGGCTTCACCGCCAACTGCGGGCCGGACGGCGCCGCGCGCTTCCATCGCGCGGAGTCCGCCAGGCGCAGGGCATGAATTCGAGCGCCATGTCAGTGCCCCCGGGCCGGAAACAATTCCTTGAATCCCACGCAATTCTCTGCAGCACAGCCATAGATCCCGGTATCGCTCGAACTGCACGCCGCGCCGAGGTTGTCAGGCAAAAAGCGACAATCGTTGAATGAACAGTCGACGAGGCGGCAACCGGCAAACGAGGTGCCGCGAAACGTGCAGCGTTCGAATTTGCAGTCTACGAACAAAGCCATGTTGAAGATGCCCCAGTACCACTCGAAATCCTGGAAGGTGCAGGAAAGAAACACCCCGTCCGAATCCCCGCCTTCGAGCCGGGCCGACTCGAAGTGACAGTAACGAAAGATCTCGTCGCCTGCGGCAAGAGCTGCCCTGACTTCAGTTGTTGTGGCGAAAGTTGCGCTGTCGTGTGACATGGGCATCCCAGGTATGAGGTGCGGGAGACGGCTGCTGCGTCGCCACCAAATTTACACCATGACCGGCCGCGCTGT
Organism: uncultured beta proteobacterium; assembly: GCA_903932755.1. Taxonomy (GTDB): domain Bacteria; phylum Pseudomonadota; class Gammaproteobacteria; order Burkholderiales; family Rhodocyclaceae; genus Sulfuritalea. The sequence continues at coordinate 3,165 of CAIZHL010000392.1, read as the reverse complement.
CATGCCGTGCGGCTTGCGGCGAACGGCGCGGCGCGGATGGAAGGCGTGCCGCACCCGGCACCCGCCGGCTAGGCAATTTGCTATGGGCCGATGCAGAGGTTGGGAACCGTGAGGCGCGTGAAGAGATGCGGCGAGGCAACGGCAGAGGATGGATAGCGGCCCAGTGCATCCATGAATTCCGGATGGGTGAACGCAGCCCGGAAATGTGCGACTGATTCCCAGAGTGCGTAGTTCATGAAAACGTTGCTGCCGGCGATTCCCTGATGCAACTGGGTGGAGATGTAGCCGGGTTGCTTTTTCATCCAGTTCGCGTCCGCTTCCCACGCCTCCATCAGTGCGGGAATGTCTGCCGCGGCCACGTGAAAGATGTTGACCAGGACGACCGGCGCAAGCTCGCTGTTGATCTGCTGGAAGATCGGCACGTTCTCGTCGAGTGGTTTGATCTGAAGCACGGTGGTTCTCCTTTGGAAGTTGTCGGGGCGGATACGGGAGATGTTTGCGCGGCTCAGGATACGGCCAGCCGGGGCTCGCAGCGAACCTCGGTCTTGACGGAATTGGCGATGAAGCATTCGTCGTGCGCCAGGCGGTGGAGCTCCTCAAGTTCGGCCATGGCCGGTTTCCTTTCTCCCGAGAATCGTACTTCAGGGCGCAGGGTGACGACGGTCATCACGAGCTTGCCTTCCTCATTCCTGGCCATCACGCCCTCTGCGGTGTCCTGATAATTGTCGACTACGAATCCATGTTTGACCGCGATGGAGAGAAACCAAAGCATGTGGCAACTGGACAGGGAAGCGACAAAGGCTTCCTCGGGATCGACGGCGTCGGCCGCCGAATAGGGCAAGGGGACGACATGGGGCGACGACGAGCCGGAGACTTCGATGCCGCCGTCGAAGCGGAGAACGTGCCTTCGGCTGTAGCGGTTGTCGGTGAACTTCTGGCCCGACCGGGACCAGATTATTTCAGCGGTGTAGGTAGCCATGGCTTTGTGCGCTCCGGGGAAGTTGAGGGGCGCGATGCGATTCCATCGCGCGGAGGGCAAATGGTGCGAGCTTTTGGGCTGCTCCAGTTCGGCATTCTTGCTTATCTTGCCGGGCGGCGCGCGGCGGATGACGGTTTGGACATTTTCGGCGCTAGCGACCGACCCAGCCGCCGCAAACAGGAAACACCTGGCCGACAAAGCAGTTTGCCGCCTCACTGCAAAGGTAAGCAGCAAATTCGGCATCTTCTCTTGCACCGACGAGGCGCCCCAGCGGGACCTCGCGCTTCAGGCGCTCCTGAAACCTTGGATTGTCCTGCACCTCGGGCGGAAAGTAGGTCGGATTGTCGACGAAGTTCTGCGCGATCGCATTCACCTGGACATTGTGGGGGGCAACTTCGACGCCGACCGCCTGCACGTAGGCAAGCTGGGCGCCGCGGGCGGCGCTGTATGTCGAGGCGCGCTTCATCCCGCGCAGTGCCGATGCGCTGCCCATGACGAGAATCTTGCCCGAGCGCCGCTCGATCATGGCTGGCAGGACGGCGCGAAACAGTCGCTGCAGGGGATCAACGAGGGCGGCGAATGTGTCATTCCACTCTGTATCCGTCACTTCCGTGACCGCAGTGCTCGGCGCCGGCATGGCCAGGTTGGCAACGAGGATATCGATGTCACCGGCTGCTGCGACAACAGCGAGCGGCCCATCAGCGCCGAGGAGCGAGGCGCTGCTCGGGATAACCGTGGCGCCGTGACTGGCGAACACTTCGCACAGGACCGGACCCATGAACGCGTCGGCGTGGGTGACGAGCACGCGCTTGCCCGGCAGGATCTGATTTGTCATGAACTCTCCTTCGAGTAACGAGACGAACGACTACCGAAACGCCGGAACCGCCGCTTTCAGGCTTGGTGATCGCAACCCGCCGCCGGCATCCGGCCGCCTTCCGGATCGGATGCGGGAGCGCATCCGCAGCTGACATCAAAGCATACGGATCCGGACAATTTATGTCCAATGGATTCGCGGGTTGGTTCCCTCGAAGGGACAAGGGCACTTCCCGGCGCAGTCGCCAACACGATCTAACCCCGCGGGTCGAATCAGGGGGCAAGCAGCGGCCAGCCCCGTCGAACGAATGGGAGCGCCGCCTTGACAAACCCTGCGTGTTAAATTCACTGTATGGATGATTCGTTTCGAACGGGATGCCGCCAAGGCCAGGTAGGCGTGCCGCACCTTTCCGCCCGCCTGTCAACAACACGACCCGATAGCTGATGCCGCCCTGGCTTGCCGCGCTGTTTACCCGGCGCATGATGATCTGCGTGTTCACCGGCTTTTCGTCCGGTCTGCCGCTGTACCTCCTTTTGAACCTCGTTCCGGCCTGGTTGCGTTCGGAAGGCGTGGACCTCAAGACCATCGGCCTCTTCGCCCTGATCCAGTTTCCCTACACCTGGAAGTTCCTCTGGTCGCCGCTGCTCGACCGCTATGCGCCGCCGCTCGGACGCCGCCGCGGCTGGATGCTGATCACCCAGGTCGGCCTGCTGGCGGCGATCGCCTCGCTCGGCCTGTTCGCGCCGGGCAGCGAGGTCGTGCCCATCCTCTGGCTCACCGCCGCGGTGGCGCTACTCTCGGCCACCCAGGACATTGCGCTCGACGCCTACCGGCGCGAGATCCTGTCCGAGTCCGAGCTGGGCCTGGGCAACTCGGTGCACGTCAATGCCTACCGCATCGCCGGCCTGGTGCCGGGTTCGCTCTCGCTGATCCTCGCCGACCGCCTGCCCTGGCTGCAGGTCTTTGTCATCACCGCGCTGTTCATGTTGCCGGGCATGCTGCTGGCGATCTTCGCGCGCGAGCCGGATGTTGCCGGCAACGCGCCGAAGACGCTGCGCGACGCCGTGGTGGAACCCTTCCACGAGTTCATCAACCGCGCCGGACTGCGCGAGGCGCTGTTGATCCTGGCCTTCATCTTCCTTTACAAGCTGGGCGACTCGATGTGCACGGCGCTGGCCACACCCTTCTATCTGGACATGGGTTTCGCCAAGTCGCAGATCGGCATCGTGGCGAAAAACGCCGGGCTGTGGCCGGCGGTGATCGGCGGCCTGATCGGCGGCTTGTGGATGGTCAAGCTGGGCATCAACCGCGCACTGTGGCTGTTCGGCGTGGTGCAACTGGTGTCGATCTTCGGCTTCGCCTGGCTGGCGTG
>CAIZHL010000391.1 GCA_903932755.1 uncultured beta proteobacterium | reverse complement strand
GTGCGCACCGTCGGCGGCGTAGTAACTGAGGCCCAGGTGCTGATGGTCATCGTGCCCAAAGACGACGCGCTGGAAGTCGAAGCCTTCCTCGAAAACAAGGACATCGGCTTCGTCAATGCCGGGCAGGTGGCGGAAGTCAAGGTCGAGACCTTCCCCTTCACCCGCTACGGCACCATCCCCGCGAGCCTGACCCATGTCTCGCGCGACGCCATCAACGATGAAAAGCGCGGCCCGATCTATTCCACCCGCGCCCGACTGCAGCGCGCCACCGTGCAGGTCGAAGACAAGACCGTGCAGCTATCGGCAGGCATGGCGGTCACCGTGGAAATCAAGACCGGCAAGCGGCGCGTGATCGAGTATTTCCTGAGTCCGTTGCTGCAGCACGGCAATGAGAGTTTGCGGGAGCGATGACTTGGTCAATCAAGCCGGAGAGTGGTCCTTGAGCCAATCCTTGAGTGCCGAATTCAGGCGCGTTTGCCAGCCTCGACCCGTGGCCCGGAAGGCGGCGACGACATCGGGATCAAGGCGAAGATTGACGTGTGCCTTGGGATTGGCGGAAACGGGACGTCCGCGCTTCGGGCGCAGCATTTCGGTTGCGGCCGCGGTGCCGACAAGCTTGGGCAGCACCTCGGAGGCCGGCCTGGCGAGGGCAAAGTCCTCGGCCGTCCATTCCGGGTTTTCATCCTCGATCGACGTGGATTGCTTGCGACGTTCAGCCATGATGTTTGACCTCTCTGCTGTTGGCTTTTCGCAGGCTGATGACATGGATGGCATCGCTGCGTGGTGTGAATACGGCGGCGTAAAGCCGGTCGCCGATGTAACCGAATACGCGGTATCGGCGTTCGCCGTAGTCCCTGCGCATATCCTCGACGATCACCGCCGTGCTCCAGTCCAGTTCCGCAATCAGGTCGAATGGAAGCTTGCGACGTTCGATGTTGGCGGCGTTCTTGGCCGGATCGTAGGTGATCTTCACTGGATTATTGTATCCACAATAAAGCGGACCCGCAACTCTTGTCTTTCCCGGTTGAACCTGGTTCCCACCCGCCTCTCAGGGACCCGCCGGGACTTAGCGGCGAACGCCGATCGTGTCAAAAAAACGCTCGGCACTGAGGATCGGACACGCCAGCTTGCCGGCAAGACTCAGCAGATCCTTGTCGCCGGTCACCAGCGCATCGGCCTTTCCGGCCACTGCCAGTTCCAGAAACATCACGTCGAACGCATCCCGGCAGGGCGGAGTGGCCGGCGCTACGGCAGGCATGCGCACCGTCTTGCAATACGGCAGATAGTCCGCCAGCAGTTCTTCCTGCTCATGCGCGGCAAGCTTGAACTTCGGATAGGCCAGGGCACGGATCAATTCGGCGGCCGTGGCGCGCGACACCAGCGGCAGAACGCGCTGGCCCTGCCAGGCCAGGCGCAGCGGCGCCAGCCGGCCACCGGCGAACACCAGCGCCGACAGCACCAGGTTGGTGTCGATCACCACTCGCGGCGGGCGCCTCATTTCTTGCGGGTTGCCTTGGCAGCAGGAGGCTGCCGCGTCCATGCCACGGCATCGGCAATGTCCTGTTCCTGGAGGTCAAGCTCGGCCAGTTTGGCGCGCACGGCGTCGCCGCGCTGGATGCGCACCGGCGTCAGCACGATGCGGCCGTTGCTGGCTTCGACGTCGAAGTACTCGGTGGCACCGATTGCGGCGGTGATGCTCTTGGGCAGGGTCAACTGGTTCTTCGAGGTGAGTTTGGCAAGCATGGCGATGAGTGGTTGGCAAAGTAAGGAGTCCTTACTTTACGCCGGGAATGCGGAAGCGTCCTGCGTTTCGAGCAATCAGCCGAAAAGTCGGCGCTGGGGGTAGGGG
>CAIZHL010000390.1 GCA_903932755.1 uncultured beta proteobacterium | reverse complement strand
TGCTACCTCCATTGGCTCGAAGAAGCGGCTCGCAATTGCGGCTGTGCCATTCACGCCTACGAGCTGATGACCAACCATGTACATCTGCTGCTCACGCCGACGGTGTCCGGCGCGCCGGTGCGCCTGATGCAATCGCTGGGCCGCCGCTACGTCCAATACGTCAATCGCCAGTATCGACGCACCGGCAGCCTGTGGGAAGGCCGCTACAAATCCACTGTCGTGCAGGCCGAAAGCTACCTCCTGGCCTGCATGCGTTACATCGAACTGAATCCCGTGCGCGCCGCGATGGTTGCCGACCCCGGCGGCTACCGCTGGTCCAGCTACCGGGCCAACGGCCTGGCCCAGCCCGACCCCCGGCTGACGCCGCATCCGCTCTACCTTGGCCTTGACGTCGAACCCGCGCATCGCTGCAACGCCTACCGGGCCTTGTTTCGGCCGCAACTGGATGACGACGCCGCCAGCGAGGTTCGCGAGGCGATGAAGCTGGGCATGCCATTGGGCAGCGAGCGGTTTGCCGAAGCCATTTGCGCCCGGCAGGGGATACGGCGCAATACAGGCAAGCGGGGGCGCGTACCGGGCGACGAACCGGCATTGCGACCGGCGCGACTTGAACAACAGGGATTTGGATTCTGAAAATGGAGAAAGCGATGATGGGAAATGAAAAGCGAAATGACTCTGACCCCTTTGGCTACGTGCCGAGATTCGCGTGCGCTGGGCCTACCTCGGGGTGCTCGGGGTGATCGGCGTCGGCGCCTACAACGCCATGCAGTACGTCGCGCTGCGCACCAGCACGCCGGTGAACGTGACGCTCATCGCTTCGAGCCTGCCGGTGTGGACCATGATCGTCGGCGCGCTGTTCTACCGCGTGCATCCGACGCGGCCGCAGTTGCTAGGCGCGGTGCTGTCGCTGGCCGGCGTGCTGACCGTGCTTTCGCGCGGCGATCCGCTCGCGCTGCTGCGCATCCAGCTGGTGGAAGGCGACCTGCTGATGGTGGTGGCGATCATCGGCTGGGCCAGCTACAGCTGGATGCTGGTGCGGCCGCCGGAGCACATGCAGGGTGCCGCCCGACCCGCATGGGACTGGGCCGAATTCCTGTTCGCGCAATGCCTGTTCGGGGCCTGCGCCGCCTTCGCCGCCGCCGGAATCGGCGAGGCCGTGGAAGCTTCGATCACGCCGCGCTGGTCCTGGCAACTGATCGCCACCATCATCTTCATCGCCGTCGGCCCTTCGATCGTCGCCTACCGTTCCTGGGGCCTGGCGGTGGCCGAAGCCGGTCCGGCCATCGCCGCGGTGTTCTACAACTTCACGCCGCTGATCACCGCCGTGCTGTCAGTGATGGTCATCGGCGAATGGCCGCAGGCCTATCACGGCGCGGCCTTCCTGCTGATCGTTGCCGGCATTCTGGTGGCTTCACGCGGCGCAGCGGCGCGGCGGGTCTGAGCTGTTTGGAAGTCGGCGCTGGCGGGACGGCGATTTCCTGGTACGTACTTTTGGGCTCTGGGGCTGCAGGCTGGGTCAGAGACATTTGAGTTTCATACAGAGGTCGCGGAGCCGCGGACCTCGCGGTCTGTCATTGCCGCCGCTACCTCGCAAGTAGCTTATAAGCTACAATATCTGCATGATCGAAGTCTTCCGATACCAGACCGCGAGCGGCGAAGAACCCGTTACTGATTGGCTTCAATCCGTGCGGGACAAGCAGGCTCAGGCGAAGGTGAGAATTCGCCTGAAGCGCCTGGAGGCGGGAATCTTCGGCGATTGCGAGTCGGTAGGTGAGGGCGTCATGGAGTTGAGGGAACACCTCGGCGCCGGATATCGGGTTTATTTCGGCCGGCACGGTCAGTCAGTAGTCATTCTTCTCTGCGGCGGATCGAAGAAGACGCAGTCATCAGACATCAGGAAAGCCAGGGAATACTGGGCGGACTGGAAACGGAGGCAGGCATGAGCAAGAAAATAGTGGCAGCCATTTCGCATCACGATCGTGAAGTCGAGGAACTTCGTGCCGACCGGGAACTGGCCGTGGAATACCTCAAGGCGGCGATGGAATCGCTCGACGATCCGAACGATCGCGCCGCAGGACTGCTGGCGCTGCGCACCGTCGCCGAGGCTTACGGTGGCCTGGGTGCGGTCGCCGCCGAAGCCGGCATCAGCAGGGAAGCACTCTACCGGGCGCTGTCGGCCAAGGGTAATCCCACGCTGAAGACCATTCTTGCGGTGCTGAAGGCTGTGGGAATGAAGCTTTCCGTCGAACCAGGGCGGCACGCTGCTGCGTGAGAAGCCAGACCTGCGGGGGCCTTGGAGACGCTTCCACCGCATGCGAGGCGCCGAAAGCACGTAAAAGTCGGCGCTGGCGGGACGGCGATCACCTTGCCCGGGACAGCCAAAGAGGTTAGCCACAGAAGGCGAAGTCAATTGACTTTCTGAGCACCTGACATGCCACGTCGCCCGCGCATCCTGCTTCCCGACTACCCGCTGCACATCGTTCAGCGCGGCATCAATCGCGAGCCGTGCTTCTTCGCCGAGGAGGACTACCAGTG
>CAIZHL010000389.1 GCA_903932755.1 uncultured beta proteobacterium | reverse complement strand
CTACTGGGCGTCCCTTGAGCGGATGTTGAGTCAACATTACATTGATCTTGTACTTGATGTGGGAGCCAATTCGGGGCAATTTGCCGGAACGTTAAGAAAAACTGGTTATAAGAGGCGGATAGTCTCGTTTGAACCGCTTCTTGGCGCTTACCAGCAGTTGCTAAGTAACTCTGCGAAAGATCCGCTCTGGGAGATCGCACCACGTATGGCGATTGGAGACATGGATGGGGAAATCGCTATCAACGTTTCAGCGAATTCAGTCAGTAGTTCAATAGCGAATATGCTGAGAACGCATCTTGAAGCAGCGCCTGAATCACGTTACATCGGAAAAGAAAATGTGCTGATTTCTCGTCTTGATTCGGTGGCCAAGACCTTCGTCCCTGCCGCATCACGCACATTTCTTAAGATTGATACTCAAGGCTATGAGCCACAAGTATTGGCTGGGGCCTCCCAGTTGATCCCGCTTCTCAAAGGCTTGCAGTTGGAACTCTCGCTTGTACCCCTGTACGAGGGAGGAGGCGTCTTCATTGATACCGTTCGCAGTCTCAATGAGATGGGCTTTGAGCTTTACGGCATCTTTGATGCGTTTTCGCATCAGGAAACGGGGCGCATGCTTCAGGTAGATGGGGTTTTCTTTCGGCGCGAAGACCCAAGGCGAGAACATACCGTCGGCTCTTGAGGCGACGCAATGTGATCGATCCCTAGCTTGGCTGGTATTGATGGGCCCTCATGCGGCAGGAGCCGGCTAGGCCGTTTCCCGCCCAACCCCGTAAAGATCACAAATCTCGCGATGCACCCGTTCCATGGAGAACAGCCTGCGCACGCGGTCCGGCCCGTTGCGGCCCATGCGTTCCCAGTCCGACCTGTCGTGGGATTCGATGCAGTTCGCCAGCGCGGCCGCCGACCCCGGCTCGATGATCACTCCGCAAATGCCGTCGCCGACGACTTCCGGCAGGCCACCTACACGGCTTGCGATCACTGCCAATCCCGCGCGCATGGCCTCCGCGGCTACCAGGCTGAAGCCTTCGTAGCGCGAAGGGACGACGAGGACGTCCGCGGAATCGAACAGCCGCTCCAGTTCCGCCTGGGAGAGCCAACCGGTCAGGGTCGCATTGTCGGGTACCGCGAGCGGACCGCCGTCTGCCAGCACGGTTTCGCCAGCCACGATCGCATGGACCCTATCGCCGAGCAGGCGCAATGCCTCGAAAAATATATCTGCGCCCTTGGCATGATCGAAGCGTCCGGCAAAAAGCAGTCTCGTCCGATCCGGTCTCCACGAAGGGGGTTCGCCCGCGCCTGGCGGCCGGTCCGCTGCGATGCCATTCATCACGACCTTGAGGCGATCCGCACGAATGCCCGCACTCAGCGCCAACCGACGCTCGAACTCGGAAATGCAGACGATGCTCTCGGTGATGTTTGCCAACAGCTTTTCAACCAGGCGCACCATGGTGTAGCCCGGGAACGAAAGCGGGCGACTGAATGCCCAGCCGTGCGGACAATAGATCAATCGGTACTTTCCCGCCAACAGCCAAAGCGCGGGACGTATGATTGCCCCGGCGTAGGTGCAATGAATATGGACGATCTCCGGCTGAAACTCGCGGACCTTGGCGAGCACTACCTTTGCGAGTTTGAAGGCATTCACGGCACGACTGCGTTGGTCCGCAAAGGAATAGACGTGAACGCCGGCGGGAACAGGCAACTCATCCTTCTGCGACGCCGGAATCACAAGTGCGACCGACTCGGCGCCAAAATCCCGCGCTTGCAACCGGATCAGATCCCTCAGATACGAGGCAACACCACCCTTGATAATTTCGGAACAGTGAAGTACTTTCATCGACGCACCATCAACCCGTGTACCCCGATTTGCCTCTCATGCGACGCGAATGAAGGCGGTGGTAGACTTTCTTGGCAAGCGCGTAACAAAATGGAAATCGGCTGAGTTGCAGCTTCAACAGCTTCGAAAGCCTTACCGGGATGTCCAACTTCAAACGATGCGCCTTCACCACGGAGAAGTACTCCTCGATTGCTTTAGTCATTCCCGACGCATTGTTGCTTACTCCACCCAATGTCATGCATGCCTGGATACCGTCGTCGATATAAAGCCCTTTCTCCGGCTGCGCCCGCACCAGAAACTCCCAGTCGGCGACGGAACCGAAGTCCGGATCGAAGCGACGCCCCGCGAACAGGCGTGCGGCATGGGCCATTCCGGGATGCGGCAGAACCAAATATTGCCGCAGCAAGCGTTTCGCTTCGTTCCAGTTCCTTCCTCGCTGGACGAATACCGAACCTTGACTGGCTCTGTCCAACAACTGCAAATTTGAATAGACTAGGTCGTAATGCAATTCCTGCGCGGCAACCTTTTGCAGCCAGGAACTATCAAGCCGATCGTCGGCGCCCAGAAACATTACCCAGCATCCTGTCACGTGAGGAAGGGCCTTGTTCCACGCATCATAGATACCGCCATCCGGTTCGCTTTGCCAATAGTCAATCACATCATCATTTTCCAGAATTACATCAACGGTACCGTCCGTCGATCCGCCATCGACAACAAGCCATTCGACATTCCGGTAGGCCTGCTCTCGAATCGACAGGGCAGCACGGCCAAGATGCTCGGCAGCGTTGAATGTTGATGTAATGACCGTGATTAGCGGTTGCCCGGGTGTTGATTGCTTTCTGACCCCCCGAAAACGCAAGCCGCCTTCTGACCTGCCTGCAGGACTCGTCTTGCTTGATCTGGTGGAGAACTGCATCGTGATGACCTGATAGTGAAGGCTGCATTTTTTGGTTGCCGCTCAAGCACCCGATGGCACGAGGATTTGAGCGAAGTGATTTGAACACGACGGGTGAAGTTTCCGCAAATCCGTCGTTATGACCTGCAAGCTTCCGGGAAACAATAGAACGAAATGCGATACAGAGGAGTCCTGAAAGAATACGCGACGCTGTGGGAAGCGATGTTGCGGACCTCGGACGCGATTATCGTCGTGCTTTCAGGCTGGCTGGCAAGCGAGATTTACCTTGGAGGAATGCCGCAGCTCCCGGGCTATCGAATCGGCATGGTGCTGGCGGTTTTGTTGTGCCTGATCATGTTCCCTGCTTTCGGCATGTACAAGGTCTGGCGCGGCCGCTCGATCACCGAGGAAATCTGGACCCTGACACTGGCGTGGCCGGCAACCCTGGTAATCCTGACCTTGTTTGCCTTTCTGACTAAAACGGGACCGGAGTTCTCCCGGGGGTGGTTCCTCATTTGGCTCGGGGTTGGCTGGGTGATGCTCGCACTCAGCCGCACCGTTTTGCGCTCCGCGCTCCGTGCCTTGCGGCGCCGCGGCTTCAACCAGCGAAACGTGGTGATCGTCGCCAATCGGGAAAAAGCTGACGAGTTGTCGGCCTTTCTGGCCGATGCTCCCTGGTCCGGTCTGGTGGTAACCGGTATCTATACACCGGAGCCCGCAGCAGCGGGATCCTCCGACCCCGGGCAGGACCGGGACGATCTCGCGGAACTGGTGCGACTCGTCGATGGCGACGTCGCACAGGTGTGGATCGCGGTTCCGCTGCGTGAAGAAGAGACTATTCACCGTGTGCAGTACGCCCTTCGCCATTCGACAGTCGACGTGCGCTACGTGCCTGACATTTCGAGTTTCCAACTGCTGAACCACTCCATTGCCGAAGTGGCGGGCATTCCGATGATCAGCCTGAGCTCATCCGGAATGGACGGAATCGACAGGGTCGTCAAGTCGGTGGAGGACTACATCCTCGCTTCGCTGATCCTGCTGCTGGTCAGCCCGATCATGCTCCTTATCGCCGCCGGGGTAAAACTTTCTTCGCCGGGCCCCGCACTGTTCCGCCAGCGCCGCCTGGGCATGGGCGGCGAAGAAATCACCATACTCAAGTTCCGCAGCATGGTGCAACATGCCGAGCCACCCGGCAGCCTCACCCAGGCGCGGAGGGGTGATGCCCGGATCACGGCCTTCGGCACTTTCTTGCGACGGACCAGCCTCGACGAGCTTCCTCAATTCCTGAACGTGCTCAGGGGTGAAATGTCAATCGTCGGACCGCGCCCGCATCCATTGGAGCTTAACGAGCAGTACAAGACATTGGTGGATCGATACATGGCGCGCCACAAGATCAAGCCGGGCATCACTGGATGGGCGCAGATCAACGGCTACCGCGGTGAAACGGACACGCTGCTGAAAATGCAGAAGCGCATCGAATACGATCTGCACTACATCGAGAACTGGTCGCTGTGGCTGGACCTGAAGATCATAGCGCTGACAGTGATCAGGCAATTCGTCGATCGCAACGCCTATTGAGAGATGCCTCCCGCGCGACGCGCAGGCTGCGCTTGCGGCAAACCGTTTGCCCGGGCGCAAACGCTGCCTGTCCGGCTCAGGCGCCGCCCGAATCGCGACAGGTCAACTGGCATATATCGCCATATTGCCGTTGCGTGAAAAACTCCGGATGGACCGGCGCGCCGGGAGTCGCCTCAAGGTATATCCGCCTGATCCGCGCCAGGTATTCCCGCCTGATGGCGAGAACCGCCGGAATTTCATGCCCTTCTATGTCCATCTTCAGGATGTCGATGATCCGGTTCTCGCGCAAAACCTTTTCGAGTACATCGTTGATGTTCGCGCAGTCGACGGTGATGTAGGTTCCGGTCTTGACACCGATGCCGCCATAGCGCCCGGTCGGTTCGATGCCGAATTGAATCTGCCCGGCGACGTCGGCAACGGCCTGGCAATTCAGTTCGAATCTCGCCTCGAAACCTTTCAGGTTCTCCTTCAGCTTCCCGGTATTCCTGGGGTCCGGCTCGTAGCAATAGACCTTCGCCCGGTCGTTCCGGGTCAGGAAGTAGAGGGCGCTGAGCCCGATGTTCGATCCGATATCGACAACTACTCCGGTTTGATCGGTAGTCGCTGCGTAATCCCCCCGGCAGAATATTTCGTTGATCGTCAGCAGGTCATGGTGACTGAAACATCTCGGCGCGACGAGGCCCAAAGGCGTCCTCAGCTGCACATTGCAGGGATACTCGCCGCGCCCGGTCAGATAGCGGCGAAGGTTCTCGACCGGGTGCGGATAGACCCTGAACATTCCCATCAAGGCAATGTAGTGTTGTCTTCCCAGGAAGGCCCTGAATATCCGGCCCGGACTTCTGTCAGCCAGCAAGTTCATTCCCCTGCCCCCTACTCGGCCGCACAGGCGCTGCCGTAGGGGCTACTGACCAGTTTGCAGCCCGGAAAATACTTGCGCAGCATCGCCTCGTCCTTCTCGGCGCCCTGGCTATGCAGGACATGCTTCGGCCCGCGCATCCACGGATCGTTCTGCACCAGGTCGACCGCATAGTAGCCGGTACCATTGAGCAGCACGACCTTGCCCGGAACGCCCTTGCTGCTTTGCGGCACCTGGGCGAGATGCTCCTTCATGTGGTTATGCACCTGCCACAGGCGCAGGGGAAACGCCAGGAGGAAATAGGCGACGGCGCCGATGCCGAGCCGTGCCAGGAAGATTCTGGCGCCCTCCGGGCTCTGTTTGCGGATCTCGGCGATCCAGGCATAGGCAAGAATCGGCAGCACGCCCCAGGCCGCATGGAAATACCGGTCACCCCAGCCGTGTCCCTGGTCGTCCGGCATCAGGAAAAGATAACCGAGGAAAGTCGACACGGCCGACAGGAACAACAGTTGCACGCGGGTATCCCTGCAGCGGGAAACGGCAAACACCGCGAGCAGCGGGATCATCGGCGCGGTCCACAACCAGGTCTTTACCAGTCCGGCAATCCGGGCATAGGCGCCATAGGCGGACGGCCAGGAAAGTATTTGCCAGGCGTGATGCAGCAGTCCGGAAATCGCGTTGCCGATGCCGGCGGCCGACTCGGCCACGGCGCCGGCCCCCGCGGCCGCAGCTGCGCCGGCGGCCGCCGGGTTGGCGATGATCTGGGCGCGGAAATACAGCCAGGCGCCGCCCAGTATCACCACCGCTGGCAGATAGCCCGCCGCCAGCAGCAGCAGGCCTTTCAGCCTGGGCCGGTAGGTCCAGCCAATCCACAGCAGCCACGGCAGGGCGAAAAAAACATGCCGGATCGGGTTGTGGTAGAAGGCCGACAGCCCGCCGACCAGTCCCGCCAGAAACAGCCGTCCGGGCGAAGGCTTCAGCAGCAGCGCGCAAAACGCCAGATTCAGCAACAGCTGCCCCGAAGAGGAATAGTAGGAAATGCCGTTGACCAGGAATACCGGGGAGGCGATTGCGAACAGCAGGACCCAGCCTGCCGCCGCCGTGTTGCCGAACAGCGTCCTGGCGATGTAAGCCATGACCAGCAGCGTTGCCCCGACCAGCACCGGATTGCACAGCCAGGGCACACCCAGCCAGACGAACGGCACCTGCACCAGCGCGTAACCGGGGAAGTAGCCCGACATCACCGCCCCGCTGGATGTCGATACCCTGAGGAAGTTGCCCTGGAATCCTTTCGGCAAAAGCCAATCGAGAAGTTCCGGAGGCCACTGGCCGGCAAGGCTTCCGGCGGCGAAGACCCGGCTTTGGAACCAGTCCGCGTACTCGTCCATGCAAAGCGGATGGTTCTTGTACACGACCAGCGTGCACACGCCCAGCAGTGCGGTCACGCCGACCGCCGGCAGCGACGGATTGCGCGCCATCCATGCGGCAAGCCCCTCGACACTGGCGGCCCTTGGGCTAACCAGGAGGGCGGCAAGAACCGCGGCGAGGAGCAGCACGGCGTCGAACTCGAAGCGCTCGAACCAGTACCAGAAGAAATTGAACCAGCCGCGCTTGGTGAATATGAGGTCGTAATTCAGCTCATAGACGAACAAGCCGCAAAACGCGGTAATCAGCAGCGACAGGACTATCACGCCGCGCACGGAAGGCGGCGCGCCCGCTGCCGCGGAAATCACGCCGGGCGCACCGTCGTTGCGGGCGATCACTTGGCCGCTTCCTCGTGGTAATCGTCGTCGATATTCACCGCCCAGATCGCCGCCTTGTCGACCTTGCCGTCGAGTATCGCCTCGACCGCCAGCTTGGCCGTGAGCATCGAATGGTCCTGGTTGTTGTAGCGATGCATGCCGTTGCGCCCCACCAGGTAAAGATTCCCGATGCCGTCGAGCCAGGCCCTGACCCGCGGAAATTCCTCATAGGCGCCGAAATAGGCCGGGTAGGTCTTGGGCACGAGGATCACGGTGCCGTCCAGCACATCGGCGCGATCGATCATGCCGATCTTCTCCAGTTCGCCCGCCGCGAACTCGATCATCGCCTGATCCGGCAACCGCCACAAATCGTCGCCTTCCTGGCAGAAGTACTCGAGTCCGAGCCAGACCTTGCCCTCGTCCGCCACCAGGTCCGGGCTCCAGTTGTTGAAGACCTGCAGGCGTCCGACGCGAACGTCGCGCTCCTGGATATAGATCCAGTTGTCCGGCGGTATGTTGTCCGCGCGGGCGCTCTGCGCCTGGCGATTGGCGCGCATGCGCGACACCAGCAGCCCGACGGTGATGAAGTCGCGGTAAGGCAATGCGGCAGCCACCTCGCGCACCTCGGCGGGAGCGGGCGGCTGCATGCCCGCCACCAGATCCTTGACCGGCATGGTCGAGATCACGTAGCTGCCGGCGATCTCCACCACCTGCCCCGCCGCATCCGTCGTCAGCACGGAAACCGCGCGATCGGCCTCGTAGCGCACACCTTTCACCTGCTGTCCGAAGCGGATCTCGCCGCCGCCTTCGGTCACCCGGCGGGCCACTTCCTGCCACATCTGGCCGGGCCCGAGGCGCGGGTAGAGGAAGTGTTCGATCAAACTGGTTTTGGTCGCCTGTGCCGTGCCGAAGCGCTGGCGCCAGGCATGGCGCAGGGCTTCGACAATGGAAAGCCCCTTGATGCGCTGCGCGCCCCATTCGGCACTGATGCGATCGCAGGGCACGCCCCACACCTTCTCCGTGTAGTCCTTGAAAAACGTGCGGTACAACTCGCCGCCGAAACGATTGACCAGGAAATCCTCCAGCGAACGTTCGGTCCTGCGCGGAAACAGCATCGCCCACACGTAGCTGACGCCGATCCGGACCAGGCGCAGCGGGCCGAGGTTGGCCAGGGTGGTCGCATTCAGCTTGATCGGATAGTCGAAATACTTGCGCAGGAAGTAGATGCGCGAAAGCCGGTCGCGCAGCAGCATCACGCGGCCGGATTCCGCGCTTGCCGTACCGTCAGCGCCGACTTTTCTGCGCTGTCCCTGATAGGCTATTTCCACCGTCGCCGCGTCGGCCGCGATGGGCAGGATCTCGCGCCACCAGTTCATCACCCAGTCCGACTTGGAAAAGAAGCGGTGGCCGCCGATGTCCATGCGGTTGCCCTTGTAGTCCACCGTGCGCGAGATGCCGCCCACCTCGTGCGAGGCTTCGAGCACCAGCGGCTGCATGCGGCCGTCGCGCACCAGTTCCAGGGCCGCCGTAAGGCCGGCCGGACCGGCGCCGATGATGATGACAAGGGGCTTGTGCATGAACGATTATGGCCGGAACAGGCCCCATTTGCGCAGAACGAAGTTGAAGGAAAACGTCAGCAGCGCGGCGACGGCCTTTGCCGCCAGCAGGCCCAGCCCGGCATGCTCGACGGCGGCATAGATCGCCAGGTTGTTCACGCCCAGGCCGACCACGCCGACGCCTGCGAATGCCGCAAACTCGGTGCGGGGAAAGGCCGCCAGGCGGCGATGGCGGAACACCCAGCGCACCGAGAGCAGGTAGCTCGTGGTCGCCCCGAGGAGAAAGCCGAAGGTCGCCGCCCAGAGGTAATGGACGAAGTTCGCCGCCAGCAGCAGGCCCGCCGTATCGACCGCCAGTGCCACCCCGCTCACCGCAAGATAGCGCAGCAGTTCGGACAGCGTGGGGTGCAGCGCGCGTTCCGCGCTCATTGCCCTGCCCGGCGAAAAGTCGGCGCTGGCGGGACGGCGAAGCGCGTGGCAAACGACCCCGCTGCCCCCTGAAGCAGGCTCAAGACCCCTTCACCACATTGAGGAATGCCGTCTCCAGTGACAGCGTAGGCTTGATCTCGATCAGCGAGTGCCCGGCGGATTCCAGCGCGCGCAGGGTTTCCCAGAGCCCGGTGCGCGACACCTCGATCACCCAGCGCCCGCCCGGCTCGGCCAGCATGCCGTCGAGTACTGCGGCCGCACCCGCGCTGCGCACCAGCACGCGTTCGTCCTCCCCCACCAGTTCGCCCGGCGTGCGCACCGCCCGCAACTCGCCCTTGTGGATCAGGCCGAAGCGGTCGGCGAGGCGCTCCACGTCGTGCAGGACATGCGAGGTGAGGAAGATCGTGCCGCCCTGCTGCCGGTATTCGGAGAGGATATCCACGACTTCGCGGCGGCCGATCGGATCGAGCCCGGACAGGGGCTCGTCGAGGATCAGCAGGCGCGGCTCGACCGCCATCGCATGCGCCAGCGCCGTGCGCTGCGCCATGCCCTTGGAAAAGCCGCGCACCACCTTGTTCGCCACCTCGCCCAGGCCGAAGCGTTCCAGCCATTTCATGCAGTGCGCGCGGGGATTTTCCGGCGTGCGCCGATGAAGGTCGAGCCCCATCGAAAGGATTTCGAGCGGCGTCAGATAATCCGGCAGACTGGGGTTTTCCGGCACATAGCCGAGGCCGCGGCGCGATTCCGGATCGCCCACATCGACGCCGAACAGGCTTGCCGTGCCGGCACTGGGCGACATCACGCCGGTGAGTATCTTGATCGCGGTACTCTTGCCGGCGCCGTTGGGGCCGATGAAGCCGAAGGTCTCGCCCGGCTCGATGCTCAGCGAAATGCCCTTCAATGCTTCGAAGGGCGGCGACGCCCAGCGTCGGGGATAGGTCTTTCTCAGGTTGCTTATCGAAATCGCGGCATCCATGTCAGCGCTTTCCTTCTGGTTTTTCGGGGGGCAGATTGCGCAGGACGACCTGGCCCTGCTTGTCGATGTCGAAGCCGAAACCGAACGGAACCTTGGGTATCTCGGCGATGAGGCCGGCCTTGAGCAGGTCGTCGAGCTTTGCGGGCGGGCTGCCGACGCGCTGCCGATAGGCAGCCGCCGCGACGCGCAGTTCGCGCAGCATCTGCAGGCGGACCACGCGCTGTTCGAGGTAGTGGCGGAAATCGCTGCGGTTGGACTGCCTGGCCATGGCCTCCACCACGCGGATCGCCAGGTCGAGGTCGCCCGCGCGGTCAAGCCAGATCGCCGCGAGGTTCTGCATCTGCAGGCGGTCCTGGCCTTCCGGCAGGTGATCCGCGGCTTCGCGCATCCAGGCCGACGCGCCGGCGGCGTCGCCCTTGAAGTGCAGCAGATTGAAAGCGTAGTAGAAGGCCGGCTGGTAATCGAAGCGGCGGGCCACGGTGGCGCGAGCCAGGATGCGTTGCGCGGCATCGACCTCGTCATACCAGGGCAGGATCGCGGCGGCGATGTAATAGTTGTCCTCGTGCCCCGGATTCAGCCAGGCCACGTCCTCCTGCACCTTGGCCAGGATCGCGAATTCCTCGCGCTTCATCTTGAAGTTGTCGGTCCACAGCGCGCGGATCGCGGAGGCGTTGGCCGCCAGGTAACGATCGCCGCCAGCCATCGCCACCTGGACGAACAGCGGCAATGCCACGCGGATTTCGACGCTCACGCTCTGGCGCGGCGCAAGCTTGAGCCGCTGGTTGATGCCGACAAATGCCACCGCGGCGAGCACCGCCAGCAGCCACAGCCTTGCGCTGCCTTTGCCCGATGTTCCCAACATTCCCTGTTTCATCGCCGTATCGCCAGCGCCGACTATTCGAACTCGCGGCGGTTGAATGCCAGCACCGCCAGGGTCACCAGCAAAACGATGTAGGCGAGGGCGAGCAGGCCGCCGCCCGCCATCGCTCCCGAATCCGGAGCAATGCCGTACATCGGCCAGGCGCGCCAGTCCAGGCGCGACAGGTCCGGCAGGAACCAGTGGATCGCATCCACTGCCGGCGCCAGGCGCATGACGTCGCGATCGCCGTCGGCGCCCCGCGCCAGGTATTCGGCCACCGCGCCCAGGCTCTTGCCGGCGACGGCGAATGCCAGCCCGAGCGCCAGCGGCAGCATCGGCACGGTCGACAGGCTGGCGATGCACAGCGCAAACGCTGTGACCACCGCCGCATCGACCCAGAGGCCGAAAATGGTCATCCAGTAGGCCGCCCCCGGCGCCACGCGAAACCCCTGCTCGTAGGGTCCGCTCGCATTCAGCACCACCACCCACAGCAGCATGCCGAGCATCACCGCAGCCAGCCCCAGCATGCCGACCACGGCCAGGTAGCGGCCGATCAGGTAGTGTCCGCGCGGCACGGGATAGCTCAGGGCGAAGAGTACCGTCCGGCGCTGGATCTCCTGCCCGACCAAATCCTGCACCCAGATCAGCGCGAACATGACAAGCGAGAACCGGATTCCGGACAGGCCGACATCGAGGGCCACGGTCTGCGGCTGGCGCGGCGAAAACGCGGCGGACAGGAAGGCCACGCCGACCAGCAGCAGGCCCAGTACCAGCACCGCCTGGATGCTGCGACTGCGCAGCCCGGCGCGCCAGGCTGAAATGAAAAACGACTTCATCGGCGTGTTCCTTTTTCGGGTTTTTCCGGGTGAGATTGTGAACTCAAAGCCGGCGCCGGCGATACGGCGCGAAGTTCAATGCAGGAGTATAGCCAGAGGCCGGGCTGGCCTGTCGCCGGCACCGGCGCAAGCACATTTTGCGGCAGGATCCGATCGGACACCACCCAATCCAGGGCGGGATCCTGGCAGGCGTAAAGCATCCCCGGACCGGTCAGCGTCACCGGCCGCTTGTAACTCTGGTGCAGATTGCCCGTGGCGTCGAGCGCTTCGCCGGTGAGGCGCCGGTAACGGTCCAGCAGCAGGATTTCATCGGCCGCCGAGAGGGGCCAGGATGCGGCCAGCGAAGCCACCGCCAGGCGCTGCCGGCGACGCAGCATCTCAAAGGTCTTTTCGCGCGAGAAGACGCCGCCGATCACCTGGTCCGAACTGGCGTAGTTCGCCGTCCCCAGTTCGAGCCAGACCCGCTGCGGCGACGGCCCCGGCCACAGCACGACATCCCCCGGACGGATGGTGCCGGCGAACATGGGCGGGCGTGGCGAGTCGCGCAATTGTTCCCAGGCGCGGTATTTTTCGAGGCGCTGATCCCAGTGGTAAAGGGCGAACACCAGCAGCGATGCGCTCAACGCCAACAGGGCCGGCAGCGGCAGGCGCGAAGTCAGCAGTCCCGCCCACAGCATGGCGCCGACGCCGAATCCGCCGGCCAGCAGGAGGCCGTCCAGCACCGGGATTCCGGACTGGGCGCTTTGCGCCAGGCGATTGCCGAGCATGGACAGGTCCTGCACATAGCCGGGCAGCACGGCCAGCAGCAGGCCGGCCAGCAGCAGCCAGGCAAAGCGGCCCGCCTGCGCATCGATGCGAAGGCCGATCGCCGCCACCCGCGCAGACAGCGCGGAGCGGGAAACCACCCAGCCGGCGAACAGGATGTAGCCAAGCCAGTCGGCAACCACCACCGCCAGCAGGCCGCCGATCGCCCACCACACCCGCCGCCCGCTGCGCCAGGCCGCCGCCAGTATCGCGGCCAGTGCAAAGCAGCCGAGGAACACCGGAACCCACATGGCGCGCCATGGCTGCGCCTGGATCACCAGCGTCATGGGATACACATAGGAGGCGAGTTGCGCCAGCAGGAATCCGCCGGCGCCGACCACCGCGCCCAGCCGAAACCAGCGGCCGGCGCTTTCGGCGCTGAAACGCGCGGCCCACAACAGCAGCGAGAGCCAGGCCAGGGTCGCGTTGATGCGCGCCGTCCCCAGGGGGCCGACGAAGATGTCGATGCTGGAGTGGCGAATGATGCTTTCCCACGCCGGATCAAGCCTCTGCAGGGCGCCGACGCCGGCGGCGTGCAGACCGGCAGTCAGCATCACGATCAGCGCCAGCGCGGCCGTGCCGGCAAGCACCAGCCTCCGCTCGGACATTCTCTGCGCAACGATCACCAGCAGCGGCCAGATGCCCAGCAGGGGATGCAGCGCGCAACTCGCGACGGCCAGCACCAGGGCAAGCCGGAAGCGCTGCCGCATCGCCAGGCCGAGCGCCAGCGCCCCCAGCGGGAAGGCGATGCTGCGCGCGGTCGGAAACGCCTCGTTGAGGACGAAGGTGTTGCCGTTGGGGGAATAGTTGAACGACGCGATCGCGCAACACAGGATGGCGAAAGCCTGCCAGCGGCGGTCGTCGAGCAGGCCGCGCGCCGCCACGGCCGCCGCCGCCACCCAGAGCCCGCCGCCGAGTGCGGACACCGCCAGCGCGGCCTTGGGCAAACCGATCGCCGCCGCCAGGCTGCCGTAAAGCGGAGTAAACAGCGAGTAGCGATCCTGCGAGCCGAACAGAAAGAACGGATCGCGCGCATAGGCCTCGGGCGACAGCCAGTGCCATACCAGCAGCGAATAGACCCGGGCATCGTGCTCGATCATGCCGACGTAGGCGTGATTGAGGCACCACAAGGCCGCAGCCAGCATGAGCACGGACCATGCACGGCCTGGATCGGATCGATGCGCTGCGGATGACATCGGATATTCCATTCCCGTTGGCGGCCCCGGTGGCCGCTCTCCGGCACAAGCCCGGCACATATCCCACCCGGGGATACCGTCCCCGCCCGGCGGGGACATAAAGCAAAAGCGCGCCCGAAGACGCGCTTTTGTTCGGACTGTGGAGCGATTACATCGACGAAGCTTCGCTGGTCGCAAGCGTCACATCGGCAGAGCTACAGGCCTGATTGGTCGAGGTGCACTGGGTGTGCGTGACAACCGCACCGCCGTTGCTGCTGCCCT
>CAIZHL010000388.1 GCA_903932755.1 uncultured beta proteobacterium | reverse complement strand
GAGGCCTTCTTCGGCTACCTTCTGCCCTGGGGCCAGATGTCCTTCTGGGGCGCGCAGGTCATCGTCAATCTCTTTTCCGCGATCCCGCTGATCGGCGATGACCTTTCGATCTGGCTGCGCGGCGACTACGTCGTCGGCGACGCGACGCTGAACCGATTCTTCGCCTTCCACGTCATTGCCATGCCGCTGGTGCTGCTGGGTCTGGTGGGGGCGCACATCATCGCGCTGCACGAAGTCGGCTCCAACAATCCGGACGGCATCGAGATCAAGAAGAAAAAAGATGCCAATGGAATTCCGCTGGACGGCATTCCCTTCCATCCCTACTACTCGGTGAAGGACATCGTCGGCGTCGTGGTTTTCCTGATGGTCTTCTCCATCATCGTCTTCTTCATGCCCGAGGGCGGCGGCTATTTCCTCGAGTACAACAACTTCTTCCCTGCCGATCCGCTGCAGACGCCGCCGCATATCGCACCGGTCTGGTACTTCACGCCCTATTACTCGCTGCTGCGCGCGGTCACCTATCCGCTGCTCGGCATCGATGCGAAGTTCTGGGGCGTGGTGGCGATGGGCGCCGGTACCCTGATCTTCGCCTTCCTGCCCTGGCTCGACCGCAGCCCGGTGAAGTCGATCCGCTATCGCGGCCCGATCACCAAGTGGCTGCTTTCGATCTGGGTCGTCGGCTTCTTCATTCTCGGCTTCCTCGGCACCAAGGACCCGGCCTACAAGTTCTTCGGCGTTCTCCCCGGCGCGCCGATAGCGCAGTTGCTCAGCCTGTATTACTTCCTCTTTTTCCTGACGATGCCGATCTGGTCTTCGCTCGATCGCTGCAAGCCGGAACCGGATCGGGTGACAATGAAATGAAGAAATTCCTTACCGCAATCCTGTTTGCGCCGGTCCTGGCATTCGCCGCAGGAGCCACGCTGCATCTGGACACTGCCCCGGACAAGGCCACCGACATGGCCGCCCTGCAAAACGGCGCGAAGATCTTCGTCAATTACTGCCTGAACTGCCATTCGGCGTCCTACATGCGCTACACCCGCCTCAAGGACATCGGTCTTACCGATGCGCAGATCAAGGACAACTTGATGTTCACCGCCGAAAAGGTCGGCGAGCCGATGAAGATCGCCATGCAGCGCGCCGAAGCCAAGGTCTGGTTCGGCGCCGCGCCGCCGGATCTGAGCGTGATCGCGCGGGCGCGGGCATCCGAGGCCGGCAGCGGCGCGGACTGGCTTTACACCTATCTGCGCACTTTCTACCGCGACGAGAACCGCCCGACCGGCTGGAACAACGTGGTGTTCGAAAACGTCGGCATGCCGCACGCGCTATGGGAACTGCAGGGCGAGCAGGTCATGGGGCCCGACCACAAGCTGATGCTGGCCAAGCCGGGCAAACTCAAGCCGCAGGAATACGACGCCATGGTCGCCGACCTGGTTGCCTATCTCAAGTACATGGGCGAACCGGTAGCCGAGTTCCGCAAGAAACTGGGTGTGATCGTCCTGATCTTCCTGGGCGTGCTTTTCGTCTTTGCCTACGCGCTGAAACGCGAGTACTGGAAAGACATCCATTAACTCCAATAAGTGAATGCAAACCATGGGGCATCGAGAAATGAACGCACCACCCGTCCGCAAAGTGGTGCGTGATGCGGACTATTCCTGGGGTACCAGCGCAATGATGAACCTGTATTCGGGCACCACCTGTCCGTTCAGCCATCGCTGCCGCATCGTCCTCTATGAGAAGCAGATGGACTTCCAGGTGATCGACGTCGACCTGTTCAACAAGCCCGAAGACATCGCCATCATCAACCCGTACAACCGCGTACCGGTGCTGGTCGATCGCGATCTCGTGCTCTACGAGTCGAACATCATCAACGAATACATCGACGAACGCTTCCCGCATCCGCAGCTGATGCCGCCGGATCCGCAGACGCGGGCCAAGGCGCGCCAGTTGCTGTTCACCATGGAGCAGGAACTGTTCAGCCACATCGACGCACTGGAAAAGAACCTCAAGTCGGCCGACAAGGCGCGCGCGCACATGCGTGACCGGCTGATCGAACTGGCGCCGATGTTCAACAAGCAGAAGTTCCTGCTCGGCGACGACTTCTCCATGCTCGACGTGGCGATTGCGCCGCTGTTGTGGCGCCTCGACCATTACGCCATCGAACTGCCGAAGACCGCGGCGCCGCTGATGAAGTTTGCCGAGCGCATCTTCTCGCGCCAGGGTTTCATCGATGCGCTGACCCCGACCGAGAAGATGATGCGCCGTTAAGGGCGCATCTTCCGCCTCCCCGCTTTGGTTCATCTTGGCGCAACGCCAATGAAGTCCACCAAGCCCTACCTGATCCGTGCCATTCACGAATGGTGTGCGGATCAGGGCTTTACGCCTTATCTGGGGGTCAAGGTCGATGCGACCACGCGCGTACCGCGCGAATTCGTCAAGGATGGCGAAATCGTCCTCAACGTCGGACTCGAAGCGACCCATCAGTTGCTGCTGGGCAACGAGGAAATCACCTTTCAGGCACGTTTCGGCGGGCGCGCTTTTCCGGTTGTGGTCCCCATCGAACGGGTCGCGGCGATCTACGCCCGCGAAAACGGGGAAGGCATGGCTTTTGAAGTTACCGAGAGGCCCGAAGCCGCCGCTGGCGAGGCGCCGGATGCTGTTGAGCCCAGTTCCGCCGGCGCATCACCGGCGCCGACTCCCGAGCGCTCGTCCGGGCGGCCATTTCTGACCCGCGTCAAGTAAGGGAGTCTGGGCGGTCCCGGCCCCGGGACCTTGTTTCAGGCTACTTTGACTCCATCACCCAAACGCCGTCCCAGTCGTCTCCGGGCGGGTTGGCGATGAAGTGATCGCAGCGCTCGATATACATCTTCGCTGCCTTGTCATGATCGTTGAGCGCCAGCACCTCGCCGAATTCGCTCTTGGCGTCATTCCACTTCTGCTGCCGGAACTTGACCAGCCCCGACTTGAAATGGCGCAGGGCGTCGATCATCTGCGGGTAACTTTCTTCAGTGTGGTAGTCGAGAACTTCATAGATGGCGACCGGCTTGGTCTTGCCCTTGACCACCACCAGGTCGAGTTCGCGACTGTAGTAGGTCGCCTTGAGGGCCTTGTAGGTGAACTCGCTGATCAGGATGTGGGCGCCGTACTGCTTGCAGGCCGACTCCAGGCGCGCGGCGAGGTTAACCCCGTCGCCGATGATGGTGTAGTCCATGCGTTTCTTCGAACCGATGGTGCCGGACACGACGTTGTCGGTATTCAGGCCGATGCCGATGTCGACGGGTAGCTTGCCCTCATTGACGCGCTGCTTGTTCCAGTTCCACAACTCGCGAATCATCGCGATTGACGTGCGCACCGAGCGGTCGGCGTCGTCGTCGTGGCCGACCGGGATGCCGAAGGCGGCCATGATCGCGTCGCCGATGAACTTGTCCAGCATGCCCTCCTCGCGCTGGATGCAATCGACCATCAGCGTGAAGTATTCGTTGAGCAGGGCTACCGTGCCCTGGGCGCCGAGTTGTTCGGTGATCGTGGTGAAGCCGCGTATGTCGGAAAACAGCACTGTTGCCACGACGTTCTTGCCGCCCAGCGCGTCGACGCCGCCGGCCAGCATCTGGTCGGCGATGCCCGGGTCCATCAGTCGCGACATGGTCGACCGCATGCGCTTCTCGTTGGAGATGTCCTCCAGCATCAGCATCGAGCCAAGGCGTTTTTTCTCCGCCGACAACAGGGGCAGGGCGGTCAGGTTGACCGAGAGCTTTTCTTCGCCGACGATCAGTTCGGCCTCCATTGCCAACTCGGTGGTCTGCGTTTCGCCGACGCGCTTGAGCTTTTCCTGAACCCAGGCGTTGCTGCCGGCGAAGAATTCGGTTGCCGGCTTGTGCAGGATCTGCTGCGGGGTCACGCGCAGGATGCGCAGACCGGCGGCGTTGCAGGTGGCGATCTTTTCCGACTCGTCGAGCGTGATCACGGCGTTCGACATCGACTCCAGCATCGCCTCGTTGTAGTTCTTCATGTTCTGCACGTCGGCGAACAGCTTGGCGTTTTCCAGGGCGATGGAAATCTGCGCCGTGAAGGCGCGCAGGCGCGACTCGTCCTCGCCGGTGAAGGGGCCGCCGCGCTTGTTCAGCACCTGCGTGACGCCGATCACCTTGCCGTGCTTGTTGGTGATCGGCACGCAGAGGATGGAGCGGGTGAAGTAGCCGGTCTTCTTGTCGAAGGCCGGATTGAAACGCAGGTCGGCGTAGGCGTAGGGAATGTTGATCGCCTTGCCCGACGTGAATACAGCGCCGGCAATGCCCAGGTGGTTGGGCAGGCGGATCTGGACGGACTCCAGTCCCTGGCCGACCTCCGACCACAGCTCGTTGGTCTTTTCCTCGTTGAGGAACAAGGTCGAGCGCTCGGCATTCAGGAGGCGCGTCGCTTCGCCCATGACCTTCTGCAGCAATGAGCCCAGCTTGATGTCGGCGGTGACCTCGGAGACGACGTCGATGAACTCCATCTCCTGGCGGCGGATGGCCTGCATGCGCTCGATGAACTGCGCGCTTTGCAGCGCCAGCGTGCCCTGGCTGGTCATGGCTTCGAGCAGGTTCAGGTCCTGCTTGGTGAACTTGCCGCTGCGCTTGTTGAGCGTCTGCGCGACGCCGATGATCTCGCCCTTCACCGTCCTGATCGGCACGCAAAGGATGTTGCGCGTGGTGAAGCCGGTCTGCTCGTCGATGGACCGGTTGAAGCGGTCGTCGGCGTAGGCGTCGGCGATGATCAGCGCCTCGCCCGCGGTATAGACGTAGCCGGCCACGCCGCTGGTATTGAGGATGCGTATCTCGCGCTGGATGTTGCCCTGCGCGACGCGCGAATACAGTTCGTTGGTATCGGGGTCGTTGAGGAACAGCGAACCGCGCTCGGCATTGAGTTCGGTGGTGGTCATTTCCACCAGCGCCTGCAGCACCTGGTCGAGCGTGCCGTAGCTCGCCATGCGGCGCGTCACTTCGAGCAGCAGTTCGAGGTGGCGCAGCCGGCGGCGGCTTTCCTGGTCGCGTTCGGTCACCTTTTTCCGGGTGCCGGCGGGTTCGACGGGTGGATCCATGGCGTTCATGTCGCGGCCTTGCGAGAGACTTCGATCTGGTCACGCAGGGCCTGGATGGTCTGCTGCAGCTGGGCGCCTTCGTCGGCGAACAGGGTGCGTTCGCGATTGACCGAGTTGGTCTTGTCGATCTGCGCCAGTTCCAGGCTTTCGCGCAAACCGCTGACGGTCTGCCGCAGCTGCGCGATTTCGCCCTGCGCGCTGACCAGCGCCGAGCGCACGGCATTGTCGGTATCGGCCCGGGCGCGCTCGAGTTCTTCGCGCAGCGCCGCCGAGGTGGACTTCAACTGCTGCATTTCGTTGTGGTTGACGACGCGCTCCTGCTGCACTGCGCGGTCGCGTTCGGCATGCGAGCGTTCGAGTTCCTCGCGCAGGGCGGCGGCCGTCGCCTTGAGCATCTGCGATTCCTGGTTGGCGGCGACGCGTTCCTGCTGGATCGCTTTTTCGCGCTCGACGCGGGAGCGCTCGAGTTCTTCGCGCAGGGCGCCGACGGTAATCTTCAACTGGGAGATTTCGGCGGCGCTGGCCTGGGTGGCGCGCAGCGTCGAGTCATGGATTTCGGCGTGAGCCGCTTCGAGTTCCGTGCGCAGGGCGATAACCGTGCGCTTCATGTCACGGGAATCCGCCTGCGCCAGCGCGAGTTCTTCTTCGATGGTCGATACTTCGGCAATCATCATGCAGTGAACCGTGGATCCCCAGTTGAACCAGCCCGGACCGGGTAGTCCGGGTTTCCAGCCGGCGTCGCCGGCAACGATGTTTCCATGGACTCGATCAATATCGCATTCGGATAATACGCCATTCGCGATGCTGGCGCCCAAGTCAGGAATCGAACCTGAGACCTACCGCTTAGGAGGCGGTCGCTCTATCCACTGAGCTACAAGGGCGCAAGGCGGGAATTCTATCCCACGGGATACCGTCTGCGGCCGGCCGCGGGCACAAGCTCGCCTATAATCGTGCACCCCTTCAGCGGCCTTGCGCGGCCCCGTTTCCATGCCCGTTATTTCCCTCGATCGTGCCTGCCTCGCCTACGGCCATGTCGCCCTGCTCGATCATGCCGCGATGCAGATCGATGCCGGCGAGCGCGTCGGCCTCATCGGCCGCAACGGCAGCGGCAAATCCAGCCTGCTCAAGGCGCTGGCCGGCCTCGGTGCGTTGGACGACGGCGAGGTCTGGCGCGAGCCGGGCCTCTCCATCGCCTACGTGCCGCAGGAACCCGAATTCGCCACCCACGACACGGTTTTCGAAGCCGTCGCCGCGGGCCTCGGCGAGGTGGCGCGGGTGCTGGCCGAGTACCACGAGGTCACCCATAAAGTCGGCGCTGGCGATACGGCGGACATGGACCGCATGCAGGAACTGCAGACGCAACTCGAAGCCAACGACGGCTGGCGCCTCAATTCGCGTGTCGAGCAGGCCATTTCGCGCCTGGCGCTGGACGGTGACGCGCGCGTCGATGCGCTCTCCGGCGGCGGCAAGAAGCGCGTCGCGCTGGCCCGCGCGCTGGTCGCCGAGCCGGATCTGCTGCTGCTCGACGAGCCGACCAACCACCTCGACGTCGATGGCATCCTCTGGCTGGAAGACCTGTTGCGCGGGTATCAGGGCGCTGTCATGCTGATTACCCACGACCGGGTCTTCCTCGACAACGTGGCGACGCGCATCGTCGAACTCGATCGCGGCAAGCTCGTGTCATTCCCTGGGCGCTTCGCCGCCTACCAGGAGCGCAAGGAGTTCATGCTCAACGAGGAGGCGCTGGCCAATGCCCGCGCCGACAAGATGCTGGCGCAGGAGGAGGTCTGGATCAGGAAGGGCGTCGAGGCGCGGCGCACGCGCAGCGTCGGCCGCGTCCAGCGCCTGGAACAACTGCGTGCGGCGCGCGCGGCGCGGCGCGACCAGCTGGGCAAGGTGGAATTCAAAGTGGTGCGCGGTGATGCTTCCGGCAAGCTGGTGGCCGAGCTTGAGGATGTCTCGAAGCGCTTTGTGACGCCTGCGGGCGTCAAGACCGTGGTCAAGGACTTTTCCTGCCGCATCCAGCGCGGCGACAAGGTCGGCCTGATCGGCGCTAACGGCACCGGCAAGACCACGCTGCTGCGCCTGATCCTGGGCGAGCTTGCCGCCGACGCCGGCAAGGTGCAGCTGGGCAGCAAGATCGAAGTGGCCTATTTCGACCAGTTCCGCACCCAGCTCGACCCCGAGGCGCCGCTGTGTGAAGTGATCAGCCCGGGTTCCGACTATGTCGAAATCGGCGGCGCGAAAAAGCACGTGATCGGCTACCTCGAGGATTTCCTCTTCGCCCCGCAGCGCGCGCGTTCGCCGGTCAAGTCGCTGTCCGGCGGCGAGCGCAACCGCCTGCTGCTGGCGCGCCTCTTCGCGCGGCCGGCCAATGTGCTGGTGCTCGACGAGCCGACCAACGACCTCGACATCGAAACCCTGGAACTGCTCGAAGCCCTGCTGCAGGACTATTCCGGCACGGTGTTCCTGGTCAGCCACGACCGGGCCTTTCTCGACAACGTGGTGACGCAGACCATCGCCAGCGAAGGCGGCGGCCAGTGGAAGGAATATGTCGGCGGCTACAGCGACTGGCTGCGCCAGCGTCCGGCCGGCGGGGCAGCACGCTTCGATGCCACGGGCGGTGTGGCGGTCGCGCCGGCGCAGAAAGTCGGTGCTGGCGATACGGCGAAGGCGGCGCCCGTTGCGCGCAAGAAACTCAGTTTCAAGGAGCAGCGTGAACTGGAACAGCTGCCCGCGCGCATCGCCGCGCTGGAAGTCGAACAGGCTGCGCTGCAGGGCCGGCTGGGCGATCCGGCCTTCTATCAGGAGCCCGCCGAGACCCAGCGCCAGGCTCAGGAAAGGCTGGCCAAGGTCGATGCCGAGATCGATGCGGCCCTGCTGCGCTGGGAGGCCCTTGAGGCCAAGGGCTGAAAGCTGGCGCCGAAAAGGACTTTTTTTCCGGCTCTCATCCGGCATGTGCCGGCGGTAGTCTCGAGCCTGTCAGCCTGACAGGGAGACTCATGTGGTCGTCATCAACGGCAAACGCACTACCGCCATCGTGATCCGCCATCGCGGCGACAGCGTCACGCTGGTGCCCATGAAGAGCGGCAAGCTTTCGGCCAAGACGGTCGCCTTCGACGAGTTCCGCGAGGAATGGAAGGAAACCGGCTACGCGCTGTCGCAGGCGCTGACCACCTTCCTGACGCACATCATGAAGTGGGGCGCCTCGCTCGAAGTGGTCAAGGGCCTGGAAAAGCTCGCGGCGCGCGATCGTTTCGTCGTCGCCAGTTTGTTTTAACGTGAATGAACTGCGATCCCGTTCGCCCTGAGCCTGTCGAAGGG
>CAIZHL010000387.1 GCA_903932755.1 uncultured beta proteobacterium | reverse complement strand
GTTATATGTGAGGATAGCGAGCACCGCCCAAGCCCCGATCCGGCACGCGCAGTAGATTTATTCATAAGCTCTCAGGGCGCCGGATTGCTGTAACGCAAGTGCAGCGCCTCGACCTGCTGCAGAACCTCATCCGCAAGCGATAACTCACACGCCGCAATATCCTCGCCCAGCTGCTCCAGGGTCGTGGCGCCGATGATCGTGCTGGCCACGAAGGGACGCGAGGCGACAAATCCCAACGCGAGCTGCACCGGCGTCAAACCGCTGGCGCGCGCCAAATCTGCGTAGGCGGCCACGGCAGGCGGCACGCTGGCTTTCGTGTAACGCTGCGCGAAACCCGGAAACAGGCTCAGGCGACCGGGCGCGGCCGCATCCGCAAGATACTTTCCCGAGAGCAGGCCGAACGCCAGCGGCGAATAGGCCAGCAGGCCGACGTTCTCGCGAAAGCCGATTTCGGCCAGGCCCATTTCCCAGGTCCGGTTGAGCAGGCTGTAGGCGTTCTGTACCGAAACCACGCGCGGCAGGCCGTGTTTGCCGGCCTGATGCAGGAACTCCATCACGCCCCACGGCGTCTCGTTGGACAGTCCGACATGGCGCACCCGTCCCTCCTTCACCAGTTCGGCCAGCGCCGACAGGGTTTCCTCGATCGGCACGAAATCGCGCTCCTTCGCCGGATCGAACTGATACTGGCCGAACAGGGGCGTGTTGCGGTCCGGCCAGTGCAGCTGGTACAAATCCACGTAGTCGGTTTGCAGGCGCGCCAGGGAGCCTTCGATGGCGGCGCGAATGTTCTTCCGGTTGAAGGCCAGATCGCCGTTCCTGATCCACTTCAGGCTGCGGCCGGGGCCGGAAATCTTGGTGGCGAGGACGACTTTGTCGCGCGCCTGGCGCTTCAGCCAGCTGCCGATGCAGGTCTCCGTCCTGCCGTAGCTTTCGGCATTCGGCGGCACCGAATACATCTCGGCCGTATCGATGAAATTGATGCCATGGGCCAGAGCCAAGTCGAGCTGCCGGTGGGCGTCCGCCTCGCTGTTCTGCGTGCCGAAGGTCATGGTCCCGAGGCAGATCCTGGAAACCCTGAGGTCGCTGTTGCCGAGCATCGTGTATTGCATCGCCATGGTTTCCCTTTAGTTTCCTTTTGGATCGTCAGGGCGCTATTCTATGGCGGCCACCAACCGGTTCAAGCTGACCCGCCCGAAAGGCATCCCATGCTGACCCCGCAGCAACTCGACCACCAGTACAACGCCCGCGCCGCGATCCCCGATCATCCGCAGATATTCGAGCGCTGGCGCGCCGAGTCGCGCGCCGCCCGCGACCAACTGCGCTGCGAGGCGGACTATTATTTCGGCCCGTCGCCCGCCGAAACCCTCGATCTCTACCCCGTAGCGGCGCCCAACGCACCGCTGCTGGTTTTCATCCACGGCGGCTACTGGCGCTCGCTGGACAAGCAGGATTTTTCCTTTCTGGCGCCGGCCTTCGTCCGTGCCGGGGTCGCCGTGGCCATGCCGAACTACGGCCTGGCTCCGGCAACGTCGATCGAAGAAATGGTGCGCCAGATGCTGCGCGCGATGGCCTGGCTCTACCGTCACCTGCCGCAGCTCGGCATCGACCGGCGCCGCATCGTGGTCGCCGGGCATTCCGCCGGAGCGCACCTCGCCGCCATGATGCTGGCCGCCGACTGGCCGCTGATGGCAGCCGACCTGACGCGAAACCTGTTGCGCGGCGCCGTCTGCATTTCCGGACTGTACGACCTGCAACCCCTGGTGCGCACGCCCTTCCTGCAGCAGGACCTGCGGCTGGACGACGCGACGGCACGGCGGGTCAGCCCGGTCAGCTACCGGCCCGGCCACTCGATACCCCTGATCACCGCTGCCGGCGGCGACGAAAGCGCCGAGTTCCTGCGCCAGAACCGCCTCATCGGCGAAGCCTGGCCGCAGTGCTTCCGCCACGACCTGCCGCTGCCGGGCCGCCATCACCTGGCGAGCGTTGAGGCGCTGGGCGACCCGCGGCATGCCCTGTTCCAGGCCACGCTGCGCCTGCTGGGCGCTGCGTGATGAAGAAAGCTGCCGCCGCCCTGCTCGTCCTGGTCGCCCTCATCGGCGCCGCCATGTTCTGGCTTTCCGGCAACATCGACGGCCTGATCAGGAGCGCCATCGCAGATTACGGCAGCGCCATGACGCAGGCGAAGGTCAGCGTCGGCGCCGTCAAGATCGCCCCCGTCGACGGCAAGGGCACGCTCGCCGACATCTTCATCGGCAATCCGGCAGGCTTCCGGACGGCACACGCGATGAAGGTCGGCAGGATCGATGTCGACATCGACATCGCCTCGATAGCGCGCGACGTCGTGCTGATCCGCCGCATTGCCATCGTCGCTCCGGATGTGAACTACGAAATGGGCAGCGCCATGACCAACTTCGATGCCATCCAGAAGAACATTGCGGGCTATCTGGGCCCTGCCGGAAGCGGAAAGGAGCAGGGCGGCATCAAGCTCATCGTCGAAGAACTGACCATCCGCCAGGCCAGGGCGCAGGCCAGCGCCGCATTCACGGGCGGCAAGACCGTCAGCGTGACGCTGCCCGACATCACCCTGAAGAACATCGGCAAAGCCAAAGGCGGCATTACCCCCGGTGAACTGGGCCAGCACGTGG
Source organism: uncultured beta proteobacterium (assembly GCA_903932755.1). Lineage (GTDB taxonomy): Bacteria > Pseudomonadota > Gammaproteobacteria > Burkholderiales > Rhodocyclaceae > Sulfuritalea. Next base: position 768 of record CAIZHL010000387.1, on the reverse strand, counting down.
CCGGGGCCCTGAAGGCAAAGCTGGCCGCTTCGGTCAATTTCGACAAGCTCCTGCAGTCCGGCAGCGGTGCCGCCGGCAAGGCCGGGACCGCCGTCAAGGGGCTGTTCAAGTAAGCACCGGCGCAGCTTCATTCGCGGCCGGCGGCCGCCTGTAATACAATATGGGCCTTGCGCGCCCTGCCGGTTGGCGCCTGATCCGGCACTTCGCCGCATTTCCCTCAAGCGCTTCGCCGCCTGAACCGGTTCCCCGTGAGGGGCAGGCCGATTCAGGAGTTCCATTGGACGCGACCACACCCGCCATCACCCCTTCCGCCGACACCGGCGCCGACAACACAGCCGACACCAGCCCAGACGCCAGCACAGTCGCCGTAGCGCCAGTGCCGAGTTTTGACGACATCGGCCTCCTTCCCGAACTGCTGCGCGCCGTCAAGGACAACGGCTACACCCACCCGACACCGATCCAGAGCCAGGCCATCCCCATCATCCTGGCCGGCAAGGACGTCATGGGCGGGGCGCAAACCGGCACCGGCAAGACCGCCGGCTTTACCCTGCCCCTGCTGCAGCGCCTGGCCAAGTACGCGAGTTCCTCGCCCTCGCCGGCGCGGCACCCGGTGCGCGCCCTGATCCTGGCGCCGACGCGCGAACTGGCGATGCAGGTGCATCAGAGCGTCGTCACCTACAGCAAGCATCTGCCGCTGCGCTCGGTCTGCATCTACGGCGGCGTGGACATCCGGCCGCAGATCGCCCAGTTGCGCGAGGGCCGCGAGAT